>CAIVPQ010000068.1 GCA_903907835.1 uncultured Actinomycetes bacterium | reverse complement strand
TTTGCCCAAAGTGCCATTGTGGTGACCGGGGCTATTGTGCGGCTAACCGCATCTGGGTTGGGTTGTCCGACCTGGCCTGAGTGTGTTGCAGGCTCGATAGCTCCGACATCAGACCAAACCGAGGCCTGGCATAAATGGGTTGAGTTTGGCAATCGCATGCTAACTACTGTGCTTGTTCTCATCGCGCTGGGCACTATTTTGGCCATTCGATCACACAATCGAAACTTGAAAGCAAATCAATGTCACAAGCGCAAAGACCTGACTCGATTAGCCGCAGGTGGACTTGTTGGAATTTTTGCCCAAGCCATTCTTGGCGGAATCACCGTACTGACCGGTCTAAACCCGTTAACAGTTGCCGCACATTTTCTCGTCTCAATCGGGTTAATCTCGCTGGCGGTAGTTTTGCTTTGGCGAACCCGAGCGTCGGTTTCACCCCTAGTTGAACCTAAACAAGGTGTGGCGCCAATTATCTATCGCGGTTTACAACTTCAATTGGGTCTGGCCTTAACCGTCATCATTGTCGGAACCTTAGTGACTGGTACCGGGCCACATGCTGGAGATACCGCTGAGATTTCTCGGTTGCCCTTTGACCCACGCGTCATCTCTTGGATTCACGCAGATTTAGTCCTGATGTTCATGGGATTAATTGTCGGATTGCTGATTGCCCTGATCGCAACAAGTGCAGAGCACAGTGTGACCAAGCGCTGCGCAATTGTCCTGGGTGTTGGGTTGGCTCAGGGCTTAATCGGATACGTGCAATATTTCACAGGACTGCCGTGGGTCTTGGTTGCGTTCCATGTGACCGGCGCTTGCATACTGTGGATTGTTAGTTTGCGACTACTGCTTAGCGCAGGAACGGATCGATTCCAACTGCAAGAAACAGCAACGACAAATACGTAATCGACCAATGGAACAACCGCATCGGCTTTAAGTCAGGTTCAGCTGATTTAACCCGTGAACGAAGTCCATACGCCTCGAACAGAAACGCTGTTCCGAGAGCAATTACAGCAACGCGGTAGAACCAACCCATGTCAGCGACGGGAATAAGCGCCAAAGAAACGGCGACCATCGCCCAGGAGTACCAAATGATTTGCTTGGCTACGGTTTCGGCGCTTTCTTGCACAGGCAACATCGGCACCCCTGCACGCGCGTAGTCGTCTTTGTAACGCAAAGACAGAGGCCAGTAATGCGGAGGCGTCCAGAAAAAAACAACCAGGAACAAAATCAGCGGTGCCAAACTCAGTGAGCCTGTGACTGCAGACCAACCGATTAACACAGGCATGCAACCTGCTGCGCCACCCCAAACAATGTTTTGCGAAGTACGTCGCTTTAATAACAACGTGTAACCAAGCACATAGAAGGCAATTGCGCCGGCCGCTAGTACAGCGGATAAAGAATTAACAGTAGATGCCAAAAGTGCTACTGAAAGTACAGAAAGCGAGATTCCGAAAATCAAAATGCTTCGACCCGAGATTTGCCCAGTAGCCGAAGGGCGATTCTGAGTGCGATGCATCAGTGCGTCTATATCTCGATCAAGGTAGCAATTTAGAGTGTTCGCTCCCCCAGCTGATAGTGCGCCACCAAGCAAAGTCCAGCATACGAGTGCCAAATTTGGAACACCCTTTGCTGCCAGAAACATTGTCGGAATTGTGGTCACTAGGAGCAATTCAATTATCCGCGGCTTGGTCAGAGCTAGATACGCTCGCCAGGTTGCAATTGGTGCTGAGGTGTCCAAGAGATTCACGTCTTCATTCGTGGGCACACTCGGCGCTACACCTGCTAAATCTTGGGACACAATACGAGCCTACCTGCGTACTGCACACGCAGCCACAGGTGAGTCGTTACGCTTAAACATGTGAGCGATTTAATTTGGACAGAACTTGATGACCAAGCAGTGAAAACTGCCCGATGCCTAGCTATGGATAGCGTGCAAAAGGTTGGCAATGGTCACCCTGGTACAGCGATGAGCCTTGCGCCAGTTGCCTACCTCCTCTACCAAAAATGGTTGCGCCATGATCCAAACGATGCTGGCTGGATTGGCCGAGATCGCTTTATCCTTTCGAATGGACACAGCAGTCTTACGCTCTACATTCAGTTGTACCTATCTGGATACGGACTTGAACTAGAAGACCTGAAAAGTTTTCGCACCTGGGATAGCTTGACGCCAGGACATCCTGAATTCGGTCATACCGTAGGCGTCGAAGCAACTACTGGACCACTCGGCTCGGGGCTAGCAACCGCTGTTGGGATGGCAATGGATGCTCGCTATGTTCGCGGACTGCTAGATCCATCAAGTGCAATAGGTGAAAGCATATTTGATCATCGCGTTTGGGTAATCGCCGGTGATGGTTGCCTCCAAGAGGGTGTCACTTCTGAAGCATCATCGCTAGCAGGTCATCAAGAACTTGGAAACTTGGTTGTTCTCTATGATGACAACCACATTTCAATCGAAGGCGATACCGCAGTTTCATTTAGCGAAGATGTTTTAGCAAGGTACGGTGCCTATGGCTGGAATGTTGATCATGTCGACATGCTGCCTGATGGCAACGTCGACTTAGTTGGACTTGACGCAGCAATTGCTCGAGTAACCAAAGTCACTGATCGACCGTCTATTATTCGCGTTCGCAATGTCATTGGCTGGCCCGCGCCTAATTTGCAAAACACCGGCAAGATTCACGGATCAGCTCTCGGTGATGCAGAAGTTGCGGCTACAAAAGTTATCCTGGGAATGAACCCGCAGGAAACTTTTGAAGTGACTTCAGAAGTTATAAACCACACCCGAAAAGTTGCTGATCGCGGTGCTGAACTTCGCCAGGAATGGGATGCGAAGCTATTGGTATGGCGTGAGGCAAATCTAGAAAATGGCGCGCTCCTTGATCGTCTAGTTTCTCGTGAGTTGCCTGCTGACTGGACCAAACACATTCCGACATTTGAAATTGGTAAGGAAGTTGCCACTCGCAAGGCCTCGGGAGATGTAATCAATGGCATCGCTGAAGCATTGCCAGAGTTCTGGGGTGGCTCTGCAGACCTTGGCGATAGCAACCTAACTGTCATCGAGGGTTCTAATTCGTTCCTTCCCGCAAATAGTGACGTGCCCAATGCCGATCCGTATGGTCGCGTTTTGCATTTCGGCATTCGCGAGTTTGCAATGGGTGCAGCATTAAACGGTATGGCGCTAGGTGGATTGTCTCGTCCATTTGGTGGCACGTTCTTGGTATTCAGTGACTACATGCGTGGCGCTGTTCGCCTCGCGGCTTTAATGGACATCCCAACAACTTTTGTGTGGACCCATGACTCGATTGGACTTGGCGAGGATGGCCCAACTCATCAGCCTGTAGAACATCTCTGGTCGCTTCGCGCTATTCCAAATCTGGCAATAATCCGACCCGCTGATGCAAATGAAACAGCAGCGGCTTGGCAACTAGTTATAGAAAATGACAAGCCCGCTGGTTTAGCACTTTCTCGCCAGAACTTAACGGTTATTGATTCACCAAGAACACGTGATGTTTCGCTCGTTGGTAAGGGTGCATACATTTTGGTTGATGTCGAAGGCAAACCTGATGTCATCTTGATTGCAACCGGTTCTGAAGTTGCGATTGCAATGGCCGCACAGGTTGAACTGTCAGAAATCGGAATTAACGCGCGGGTAGTTTCAGCTCCCTGCCTTGACTGGTTCGATGCACAGTCTCATGAGTATCGAGAGAGTGTGTTACCTAGCGCTGTTACTGCAAGAGTCTCCATCGAAGCCGGCATTGCACAGGGATGGTGGAAGTACGTTGGCAGTAATGGTCGTTGCATTAGCCTCGAACACTTTGGGGCTTCAGCCGGTGCTGACAAGCTTTACAGCGAGTTTGGCATCACCGCGCAAGCCGTAGTTGAAGCAGCAAAAGCCTCTATAGAAACGGCCAAGTAATGAGTGGCCAAGCCAATGCTAACTTGCAGGCGCTGAGCCAAGCAGGTGTTTCTATTTGGCTCGATGACCTTGATCGACATCGCATCGAATCAGGAAACTTGGCGCAACTAATTACAACCAAGAATGTTGTGGGAGTAACTACCAACCCAAGTATTTTTGAGAAGGCACTCACATCTGGCACAGTTGAATATCAAGCGCAGATCAACTCGCTTGCCGCTGCAGGAGCAGACGTCGAATCAGCAGTTCGCGCCTTGACCGTTGCAGACGTAACAGCCGCGTGCGATGTCTTTGCTACAACATTTCAAGGCACTAATGGCGTTGATGGCCGTGTTTCACTCGAAGTTGATCCACGCCTAGCGGATGACACGACTACAACCGTCTCGCAGGCAATTGAACTTTGGGACACGGTAGACCGTCCAAATTTGATGATAAAGATTCCTGCTACTAGGGCTGGCCTTTCGGCAATCACCCAAGTGCTTTCCAACGGAATCAGCGTGAACGTGACCTTGATTTTCTCCCTTGAGCGCTACCGCGAGGTTCTTAAAGCTTGGTTTGCTGGAATTGAATCAGCACACGCAAATGGCCATGACATTTCGAAGATTGAATCTGTTGCCTCATTTTTCGTATCTCGCGTGGACACATTGGTCGACGCGCAACTTGATGCGCTTGGTTCAGAAAATGCCATGCAAATGAGAGGTAAGGCCGCAATTGCTAATGCGCGACTTGCCTGGGCGGCATTTATTGAGGCACAGAACAGTGATAGGTGGAAAAAACTAGAGGCACTTGGTGCCCGCATCCAGCGTCCGCTTTGGGCATCCACTGGCGTAAAAGATCCGAGTTACAACGACACAAGATACGTGGTTGATTTGGTGGGACCAAATTGTGTAAA
>CAIVPQ010000067.1 GCA_903907835.1 uncultured Actinomycetes bacterium | reverse complement strand
TAGTTGTTTGCACTCCTGCAGTACGCTCAAAAAAGCGACGGATATTGACGGCATTGACCGTGTCGTCTGAACCTTGGTCTATGACTTTGAGAGTATCCGTGGGACCAATCACCGAGGCCGTAACTTGTATTCCGCCTGTTCCCCATCCATACGGTAGCGGCATTTCACGCGAGCCAAAGGGTACTTGGTAACCGGGTATTGCCACTGCTTTAAGTATGGATCGGCGAATCATGCGTTTGGTGCGCTCATCGAGGTAAGCAAAATTCACCTCGGGGGCAGTATCAGGGGCCTGCATCGTTTGTGAGTCGATCATGATGGGTTCTGCGATTTGTTGTCGAGACTATCGCTAGCATCTGAATGGTGTTGGTTCGCGCGCATCTTGCGAACTAGCTCCAATTCAGACTGGAAGTCCACGTAATGCGGCAACTTCAAGTGCTGCACAAAGCCAGAGGCTTCCAGGCTATCGCTATGGGAGAGAACAAACTCCTGCATCTGCGCGGGTGACTCAATAGTCTCGCCTAATTCTTCAGCGCGCAAGGCGCGGTCTACCAGACCCATCGCCATCGCTTTGCGTTCACTATGGCCAAAGGCTAATCCGTAGCCCCTCGTGAATTTTGGAGGCTCTGTTTTACTACCTGCAAACTGGTTGACCATTTCACACTCAGTTATTTCAATATCTCCAATGGAGATAGCAAAACCTAATTCTTCAGGTTCAATCTCAATGGCTACTTCGCCTAAACGCACTTCGCCAACAAAAGGGTGGCTATGGGAGTACCCGCGTTGTGTCGAGTAAGCCATGGCTAGTAAGAATCCCTCATCACCGCGCGCAATATTTTGTAAGCGTGTAGCGCGATCTGCTGGGAAGCGAAGGGGTTCACGCGTTAAATCTTTTGGTAATGGATCATCTTTGTGACATTCAAATGTCTCGATTAAATTTTCTTGATTAAGAAGATCTATAACTCGTGGAACTGACTCTTGTTCATGAGACGCTAAAGTTTTTTCTGTAGATTGCGATGGGTGACTGTCTCCTGCTTGTGCGTTAGCCATCAAGGTGAAATCAAGTAAACGCTGCGTGTAGTCATAGGTTGGCCCCAGAACTTGTCCGCCTGGTAAATCTTTGAAAGTGGCAGATATTCTTCGCATAAGCTGCATGCGCGATGTATCAATGGCACACGTATTGCCTAAGCGCGGCAAGGTTGCACGATAAGCACGTAATAAGAAAATGGCTTCGATCAAGTCACCGCTTGCTTGCTTAATGGCAAGCGCCGCTAACTCGGGGTCATACACCGATCCTTCAGTCATGACTCTATCTACGGAGAGTTTGAGTTGTTGGCGAATTTGATCAACTGTGAGTTCAGGAAGGGATGGATCACCTCGACGTTGCTCGTCAAGCAACTTGTAGCTATTTAGGATGGCGGTTTCTCCGCCTTTGACGGCTACATACATATCAGGCTTTCGCTTTTCGTGAAATCCGAGTGGTTCTAGGCAATCCGACAATGTGTTTTGCGTCGGTAAGAAATACGTCCACACCTCTTGGAAAAATACCGTGGTTGTTTGTCCACTGCTCTAGGAATGCATCAGGCAATCCTATGGCTTTTAATGTGCGTTCGCCTTCAATGCCAGGCCCTTTTAAAACTAAATCCGTAACGTCAGTATCAAACCCTTGTGTCTCAATAATGCACG
>CAIVPQ010000066.1 GCA_903907835.1 uncultured Actinomycetes bacterium | reverse complement strand
GCGGCACAAATTGTCGGCAAAGTTGATCTCGCAGAACTCTCAAGCCAGTTGGACCGCCTCAAGGCAGCGAAATAGCGCTACGAATAAGTCCGCGGGCCTGGTGATTTACTAATCAATTGCGACCTATTCGCGAGTTTTAGCGCTCGCGGTCTTAGCGTATTCTTGAGGAAACAGCGTTCGAAAAATACGCGGCAAAGTTTCTGGCGATTGGGGGGCAAATGGGATTGATAGAAAGTTCGACATTCTGGGCATCCATCCTGTTTTGCCTCACCTTGGTAATGGGTACTATGTGGCTTTGGCCCAAACTCTCTGCCAACTCAATTCCTAAAGTATTGACTCGTTTCCTGTGTTTGCTGCTGTGTCAGATATCACTATTGCTGTGTGTGCTCTTGGGCATAAATAATCACTTCAACTTCTACGTCAGTTGGAATGAGCTATTCGGTATCGGCCCAGAGCAAACCGACACACAAATAACTGGTTGGCCTGGATCTTCGGCTTCGATAAACACTCCCAAGGCCGGAGTTCTTAAGGATTTATATTCAATTGATAAATCTGGACAACTGTGGACTGCTCGGGTGACTGGTCCAAATTCTGGATTAAGAAACCTTTTTTATGTTCATGTTCCCGATGAATATCTTTTGCCAGCCAATGCGAATGTTTCTTATCCGGTCATTGTGCTTATTAGCGGATACCCAGGAAAAACATTTTCTTGGATTTCCTACATGAAAATACTTGATGTCCAACGCCAAGCAATTCGGGACGGGGCCGAACCGGCAATTCTTGTCATCCCTGAAGTTAACATTTGGGGTCGAGATTTAGAATGCCAAGATTTGCCCAAGCAGCCAAAAATTGGACAGTATTTGACCCAGGATCTGCCAGTCCTTGTGAAAAACACGTGGCGAGCCCGCACTTCTCAAAATGCCTGGGGAGTTGCCGGAGTTAGTTCTGGTGGATTCTGCGCACATTCACTAACTACGCGATTTCCTAATGTATTCCATGCCGGAGCTTCGATTTCTGGTGACGTCGTCCCGACTGGAAAATATTTTGACAAGATGCCGAATGGGACCAAACCAGGTGCAGTTTTACCTGCTCTAGCAGCGGCACCAAATGTCGCGCTCTTGGCTACCTCGTCCAAGGCAGACAAGCTGTCTTATCCGCCATTGAAGAAACTAATGGCTGCCTACCGCGCGCCCACCACACTCACTACCAGCGTTTCGCAAACTGGTGGGCACAACTTCAACACTTGGTCCAAGCAGTTCCCGCTAATGTTTTCATGGTTTAGCGCAGTACTTTACGGACCAACCAATTAGCTTTATTTATAAACGATGTTTTCAAGATGTATTGGTGAAGTGTTCCAACTAGTTCCCCAGTTACCTTGATAGCGGTATTCAAAAGCAATTTGACCAGCCTCATTAATAGCCATCATTCGCACATACAACGGACCCGTACCCCATAGATTTTCCGAAGCATAGTTAATTAAATAGCCTGAGCCATCTTGGTAAATGCTTGAACAAATCGGACTCCAGATTGCTGGTGAATGCTGATAATTCCAAGTTTCCGTCGCAGTCATGTTCGTCAAATCAATTCGATACTTCCTTGGCGCGGAATAGAACCTTGTCTCACCAATAGGAACTTGAACGAGGCTCTCCTTGCCATTATCAAAGAGCATCAATTCACCCTGTGATGTAATGGATACCGCATGCTGGCCGATTGGGGCGAGCGATCCAGCAGGTAGGGTCAATTCGTATCTGCGTAGCGACGGGTATTGGTGCCAAAGCTTGGTATCGTCACCAAGAATCCACTTGATCTTCTTGGTCGTGTAGTCAACGCCAATCACGAAATCTTCTCGGCTTGAAACTACGAGAGTGTCCTCCTGTTCCCAATAAGTTGCCGCATTATTGTGGAACCAATCCACTGATCGATTGACAAAGCCACTGGGATCATCGCCATATTCGATCATGTCGTCTTCGATGATGTCAGCGAAATCGAAAGTCTCAAGCACCTTACCTGCTGCATCTACTTCGAGGATGACCGATTCAATCCCATATGTAGTGTCAACTTCCACTAAGAAACCGTTCTTACCTATATCGTAATTGTGATGCCCGGTATTAGTTACACCATGCGATGCCGAGTAATCAGCAACTTGTGCAAATCTTCCATCCAATTCTGTGCGCGTCAGGTGAGATCCCGTTCCGACATACATTCCGTTGTCGTACAAGATTGCGGACTGGCTCGCTTCATTCTTTATTCCAACCCAGCGAATCTCACCATCAGTATCGATAACTACTGGATGTGATCCAGTGGCTGAGGCCTTCATCATGTAGAAACTAAAATCCAACGCAACATTGTTATTGCGCGGAACAATCTTTGTTGGACTGGTAAATCTCGATGCAGATCCAAAAGGATCAACCCATACCGGCGTGGTTACAGTTGTGCTTAGTTGCTTGGCGACTGATGAACCTTCGTAATACTTCAAGACAACAGTGTTGGCATAGTTCGCATAGAGCCCGAATACTGGAACCGTTATTGAGCTGTTTGTTGAGTCTAGATAGTTATTCCTCGCTAAATAAGCCTTCGAATAGGTCGCTGAGATTGGTACAGTTACCGATCCAGCTTTAGGTGTGATAGCGAATGACACATTCGACATTACGGATGGACGCACCCCAGTAATTTTGACGAACTTAATAAATTGGGTTGGACCATCAGTCATAGTTCCGACTTGGGCGCTTGAGGCGGTCAAGCCATAGGTGAGAGCAGCGGGCACAACATTTGATTTTGACCCAGTTGTATTTAAAGTGACCGCCCGCAGACAAACATCGTATGTTCTGCCGTTTGTTAACCCGGTAAGCGTTAATGGCGAGGTGTACCTAGCCGGGACTCGCGAAGTCCAAGTTACGCCACCATCTAATGAGTACTCATAGGTTCTAATCTTTCTACCACCATCACTAGCGGGGGCAGTAAATGGAATCGTGAGCTTGCCACTTGCGGTGACAATGTTGCCGATAACTGGTGCAGTTGGGTTCGTAAATGGATTTGCACTAATTTTCGGGCTTTGGCTTCCTGGTCCATTCGTACCAACGGCTCTGACCCGAACATAATGAGTTACTCCATTGGTAAGACCGGAAATAAGAACCGTTCCGGAAACAACATTCGCAGTTGTCCAAACTGCGCCATTGTCGGTGCTGTATTGATATCCAGTAACACTTTGTGCAGTGAAATTCGCTGGTGGATCAATATGAATAATCACCTGCTGGCTACTCAATACAAATGAAGAAATCTTTGGGGCTGACGGTACTTTGTAAGTGGGGGTGAATGAAGTGTTAGCCGTTGCTGTTCCTGGCCCCGCGCTATTTACCGCCCTGACTGAAACGTTATAAGGAATGGAATTTTTCAAACTTGAAATTCGGTATTGTCCAGCAACCGATGTGCTCAATAACGTTGACCAAGTTGTTCCCGAATTCAATGAATACTCATAGCGCAAAATCGGAGAAGTACCAGTTGTGTATGGTGCCGTCACATTCAAAGTGACATTGGTGTTACCAGTAAGTAATGAGGCAATCGTTGGAGTTCCAGGAAATCTGGATGTCGCAAAAGAAATAGTAACAAATCCAGAGGCCCCTGCAGTGCGAACCGTTGTTGTTTTTATGGCTCCAGAGTTAGCAGAATTCGAACCTGCGTAACCACCACCGGCAGAAATACCTGCCACTTGACATGCAATGCCTGTCGCTGTTGGAGGACGATCGCATCCAGCAACACCACCAGCGCCACCAACTAAACCGCCGCCACCGCCGCCGCCGCCACCGCCGTCAGCAGCAGCAACAAGTCCAGCGCCACCCACCGTTGCCGTGGTTCCTGCACTATGCGCCGTGAGGCCATCCAGTCCAACAATATTCCAACTACCGCCACCAGCTCCACCTGAGCCACCCGCGATTATGGCTTGCGAACCAAAAGTGACTGCTGATGCGGCACCGCCGCCACCTCCAGCGCCAGAAGTTCCAGCTGGGCCTGCATTGGCACCCTTACCTCCGCCATATGTACCGAGAGGATTGGTACCACCAAGTCCACCAACACCACCTGATGCATTTGAGCCACCTGAACCAACCCCAATGTTTAGCACCGTGCCGCTAGGAACTGCCAAATCTAGGTCAACTACCAATGCGCTCTTTGACAAACCACCCGCAGTCTCAGCATCACTAGTTGCATTGCCTCCTACCCCACCGACTAAATGAAAATGCAATGTTCCAGCATTATTAGGAACCGTCCATGCGTATGCCTCTGCGTTACTGGCAAATGTAACAGTGCAGGTAAGCCCACCATTTTGCGAACAATCAGCAACAGGATTGGTGATCGCATTACTTGGGGCGGCCGTTAGGGTGAGGCAGATTAAAAGCAAACCAGTTGTGCCGGCAAGTCCGCGCCTAATGATGGATTTAGACATTTTGGTTGTCCATTTCTGTAGAAGTCAATAACTTGACCGCATTTAGTTAACGGACCACTAATAGCGACTGTGTTCACTCTATGGCAGAAATGTGACTGCGCCGTATCCATCGACCTTGGTATATCTAATCCAATCAATCTTCATCGAATCGGTCTGAAGCCCCGAATCTATGACTCCGCCCATATTTCCACCCATTGCCACATTGGCAATCACATAGAATTTTGGTGATTTTCCGTCATTTTCTCCAAATGGCCAGGGTCCACTTCCCACTCGAGACCTATTGACTGTGAAGTAGGTGACGCCGTCAATGCGCCATTCAATCGAAGTGGGCGTCCACATGATGCCGTAGTTATGAAAACCATCAGATAGCTTGTAATTAAAGGTCTTAGTTGTGCCTATTGGACTGTTGCCACCCCAAATAGAACCTGGGCGGTGAATTGTCATCCAATTGGTATAGGGCTGGTTGCCCTCTGACTCCATGATGTCAATTTCGCCACAACCAGGCCAAGGATTTGTTTTGATGTCATTTCCTAGCATCCAGAAGGCTGGCCAAGTTCCGCCACCGCCGGTCGTCTGAATACGGGCTTCAATGTAGCCATAAGTGAAAATGACTTTATCCTGAGTTGTAATCTTTCCACTCGTCCAAGCGCACTTTCCGTAGTAGCAAGATTTAGAATCGTTAGCATCTGTGCGCTTCGCTGTGATTACCAGGTTGCCGTCACCATCAAGTTTGTTTGCATTTGCCAAATAATATTGCTTTTCACCATTTCCCCAACCACAGTTGTTGTAGGGCGCGGCGCACCCATCACCAACATTCGCATCCCAAGTTGATGAAGACAATGCCGTTGATGATGAACCGTTGAATTCCTCGGACCAAAGCAACTCCCCCTCAGGACTTGTTGGAGTCGGTGTTGGGGATGGGGTTGAAGTTGGTGTTGGGGTGACTCCCTTTGATATTTGAAGTGAGCGGCTAACACTCTGGGCAGCTTGATAGAAAACATTTCCAATATTGGATGCCAGAATTGTGCAAGTGCCTTCTGAGATTGCATGAATAGCTCCATAGGCAATCGAACAAACGGATCTAGTCTGACTTGCGAAAGTTGTTGTGCCCCCTGGTGCGCTAGCAACCAGTTGTTGGTTTAAGTCTCCAACTTTCATCGCCAAGGGTTGCGTGAAACTAATGGAGTTTGAATTAGCAGTCGGGGTGAAAATCGCAGTTGCAAGATTACTTTTGCCAATTGAATTAATTGCCCGAATTCGCACATTCTGCGCGATTCCGTTTGCCAGATCAGTTAGAGACAAAGTCAATGTTGAAGAATTGTGCAAAGTCCAATTAGCTGAGTAATTTACGCTGTATTCAACGCCAGTAATTGTTGAACCATTGTCTGAACCCAATCTAAATTTCAAATTCGCTGAACGTGAGTTTGCATCCACAAGTGTGAATACTGGCGCAGAAGGCGCTTTTGGAGAGACTGTGGACGGCACGATTGCAAGCGTCTTTGCCACAGGAGAAAGGCCTACGGTATTTCTCGCTCTGATCGATACTAAATAGGTCGTGCCATTGGTGAGACCCGTGATTTTTGTGCTGGTTAGAACGCTTCGAACCGATAATGACTTTACAATTTTTCCCTTTGACGAGGCACTAATTACATAACTTGTCACGGCGGGCTCACCGTTGTTTTGTGGTGCCTGCCAGGTCACTTTGGCCAAACTGTTTCCACGAGTGAGTGCGAAACTCTGCGGAGTTCCTGGATACCCAGGGGGATTCGGGGCGGCATTTGGTGCAGGGTTCGGCGAAGCATACGAAGTTTTGATTATTGCCTGACCAAAAGTTGCAGGCTTGGTTTCGGATGACTCGCTTATTGCGCTGGCCGGTGTCGTGCCTAGTAGTCCGGTGACAAGTGAGGCCGCGATTACTAGCGCGCGAAACCTGCGTAACCCAATTAACGAGGTTGACATTATCATTCCTAAAATTTCTACGAACATGAATACAC
This sequence comes from uncultured Actinomycetes bacterium, assembly GCA_903907835.1. Lineage (GTDB taxonomy): Bacteria > Actinomycetota > Actinomycetes > S36-B12 > UBA5976 > UBA5976. The sequence goes on along the minus strand of CAIVPQ010000066.1, from coordinate 6,686 downwards.
GGAAGCGCGCTTTGACTGTATTTAAGGTTACCCGAAAAACTATTGACCAAACCTTTTCGGAATGTCCCCCAGAAAAAGCACAATCATTTGGTACCCAACTGTTACGAGGTTTTACCCTAGGGCTTCGCCCGCGGCCTCCTGCTTCGCCGCATTATGCGCAGCGTTGGTTCTCAATGGGACTTCTCGAAGAAATAGCGCTACCAAGAAACCGATAGCTGTCACAGGTGCTGCAGCGAGAAAGACCACATGAAAAGATTGCACAAATCCATGCACAATAACGCCTTGCAACTCGGGAGTAAAGGTGCTTAACACCGCAGTGTTGTTTTCTAATTGGGCAATTGCCGCGGGAGATGAGCCAGCCAAGGCCCCTGGATTTTTAGCTGTAAGTTCGCTGATTTGTATCGGGATGTAGTGTGCCAAGCGATCAGCATATAGCGTCCCAAATAATGCAACTCCGATAGTGCCACCTACAGAACGGAAGAAAGTATTTGCGCTTGTTGCAACGCCTAGGTCTTTGAAGTCAACCGAATTCTGCAATGCAATCACGATTGTTTGCATACAAAGTCCGAGACCAGCACCAATTATCAACGCAAAGAATGAAAGCGTTGACAATGTTGTTGTCTCAGAGATTCGCGACATCGCTAGTAAACCAACAGTCATTAAGGCAAGCCCCATAATTGGGAAGCGTTTGTAATGGCCGTGCTTGCTGATTAGCTTTCCACTAAGAATTGACATAGAAACAATGCCGAGCATGAATGGAATTAATTTTAAGCCCGCAGCTGTTGCTGTGTTTCCTTGAACAACCTGCAAGAAGAGCGGCAACATGATGATGGCCCCAAACATTCCGGCGCCGATAATGAAACCTAGTACTGAGGTCAGTGAAAATGTGTGATTTTTGAAAAGTGAAAGAGGCAGAATTGGCTCCTTTGCTTTGGTTTCCTGAAATAAGAACAAAAACACAAAAATTAGCGCTGTAACTCCAGCGATAAGAGTTTTGGAATCAAGCCAACCATTCTGTGGTCCTAGCACAGAGAGAGCAACAAGAAGTGTGGTAACTCCGACGACCATCAGGAATGCACCAAGATAATCAATCTGATGTTCGCGTCGCACCTTGGGAATGTGAAGTGAAGCACTCGTAATAACCAAGGCCAATATGCCAAAAGGCAGATTTATGTAGAAAATCCATCGCCATCCTGAGATTCCAAAAATCTGTGCAGAGTCTGAGAAAAATCCACCTAGAAGTGGTCCAGCGACAGCGGAAAGTCCCCAGACTGCGCCAAAATATCCTTGATATCGACCACGCTCTCTCGGGGAGACCAGATCGCCAATAATGACAAATGTCAGTGACATTAAGCCGCCAGCACCCAAACCTTGGATTGCTCTGAAGGCAATCAGTTGAGTCATACTTTGTGCCGCACCGGCCAAGAATGACCCAATAAGGAATGTGACAATGGCGAATTGAAAAACAGGGCGGCGCCCATATAGATCAGAGATCTTTCCATACAGCGGAGTCGATGCTGTTGACGTCAAAAGATACGCGGTAACGACCCAGGTGTAATGCGATAGTCCATCAAAATCTTCGACGATCTTCTTCAAGGCAGTGGAAACAATTGTTTGGTCTAGCGCCGCTAATAACATGCCAACCATCAAACCGCTTAAAACGAGCATGATTTCTTTATGTGATTTGGTAGCTTCGGGTGATTGAGTTACAGATTGTGCAGACACATAAACCTTCTAAGGATTAATCACCTATAACGTTAGGTGAAATTTGCGCTTGAACGCACTTTCATTCTATGAGTTTTTCTAGAAAACAGAATTAGGGGCGAATCTTGTATTTCTTGCTCAGAATTGGATCCGACTCAACTAATCCAGATTGCGTCGAAGTGGCTGTGAATACAACCTGTTTGCCTACTTGAGCTCGAGTCACTTTCAGCGAGTATGCACCCTTCACAGGTTTAACTCGCTTTGCCTTTGCACCATCAATTGAGGCTGTGACAATTCCCGTCGCTTGACCAGTGAAGTTTTTAACAGCGATTGAAAGGACTAAACCTTTTTGTGAAACCTTAATCGAAATTGGTTTTTTGGCCGCAGCGAATACATACGCCGAACTAGTGACGCTATTTGAATCGGCAGCATTCTTCTTGCGGGCGCTCGTTGTAAATGTTACCGATTTACCCAAGTCAGCACGGGTAAGCACCAAGCGATATTGGCCTCGTGAAATCTTCGCGATTTGTCGTGTGTTCTGTCCAACATTGACATATACGGGACCTAAGGTTTGACCATCACCAGCCTCAATAGTCGCAAGAACCGTTAGACCGCTTTGTGAAATTTTCCCAATTACTGGAGCGGATGCCTTGGAGACTGTTAACTCAGAGCTAAGAACTGGATCAGATAGCAGCAAACCTGGCTTGGTTGCAGTGGCTGAAAAAACAATCTTCTTACCAAGATCTTTGCTGGTGCCTGTGACAACATACTGACCGTCGACTGGTTCGATCACTCGCCACTTTGCGGTGCCCACTTTCACTAAGACCTTTTCAAGGGTTTGCCCCTCCCCCGCATCAATCACCGCGGTTGTCACAAAATCGACTTGCGTGACGCTGGTAAAGGTTGGTGCAGTCGCTGATGAAAAAATCAAAGGATCGGTTAATGCGTAATCCGAATCAAGTTTTTTACTTTCTTTAGCCTTGGCTCGGAACGTTATAGCCATACCTAGGTACGCGCGCTTTAGCGTGAGTGTGTATAGGCCATCAACTCCAACGACAGCTTTAAACTTTCCGCCATCAATTGAGTATTCAACTGCACCAATTGTTTGATCCACATCAGATGTGACTCGTACCGATACTGCGTAAAGATTTTGATTCAATTCAGAAAATATCGGAGGTGCTGCCCGAGTAAAAATAAGGGGTGCGCTGAGGGCTGGGTCGGAATCGGGCAAAGCTCTTGTCGAAGCTATGGCCTTAAATATGATGGTTTTCCCGACATCTCCGGCTACCAACTTAACCGAGTAAGTTCCATTCGTAGCGATCGCTTTGGTGAATGTTCCACCACCAACTGATGCAGTGACTGACTTAATGGTTTGTCCAGATTCAACCGAAACAGTGGTTTGAGCGCTTAACCCGTTTTGAGTTACAACGCCGAATGTCGGGCTTGCTGCAATCGAAACGGTGACTGGCTCACTGAATACGGGATCTGATTCTGCACGGGCAGATTTAGTTGCAGTAGCAGAAAAAACAACTGGCTTACCTATCTGGTCGCGAGTTAACGTCAATAAATAGACACCTTGCGATGCTGATACGACTTTTGGAGTTCCACCATCTATAACTGCAAAAACCGAGCCAACACTTTGGCCTTCTCCTGCAGAAATGATGACGCTAATCAGCAAACCGGCTTTTGTCACACTCACAAAAATAGGTTTAGTTGCTACCGAGAAAATCAAAGGTGCACTAGAAAATTCGTCAGATTCGGGTAACGTTAATTTGCGCGAGGTTGCGGTGAATACGACGGACTTACCAAAATCAGCCCTAGTTAAAGTCACTCGATAATTCCCATTCTCAGGGGATACAAGACTAGGGTTGCTACCATCAACGCTAACCTTCACGCTGGTAATCACGCCTAGTGTCGGCGCTTTGATAGCGGCCGTTACTACTAGCCCACTCTGAGTTAGCGTGATTGATGCAGGTGTCGCGGATTTCGAGATTACGAAAGATCTGCTGGCGGTGTATGCAGATTCAGGAAAATTTGATTCCATGGCCGATGCTTGAACCACGACAACTTTACCCAGGTCAGTTGGGGAAAATTCTAGAGTCATCCCTGATTTATTAGGGTCTAGATACGTAGGGCTACCGCCATCAACCGTGTAAAACACAGATCCTAAATCTGAACCAGCAACAAGGTCGAAACTTGCATTCACATTCCAGCCATCCTGGACTAAAGAAATCGCAACAGGCTTCCTTGATTGCACTGGAACAAATGGGGCACTGGCGAGTGGCGAAGATTCAATTGGTCCATTTGAAATGGCAGTTGCGGTGAAAATAAAAGTTTTGCTCAGTTCAGAGTCATCCATCGAATATGTGTACGAATCACCGGTGGCCACCAATTCTTCAGCACGACCAGAGCCAATACGGATCGTTACCGTTCCAATACTGTGATCATTAGGGACTGTTACATTAACCGTTAAGTCGTATCCTGACTGGGATACCGAAATAGCACTTGGCTGCGAGGTTACCGCCAACACAAAAGGTGAACTAGTAATTGCATCCGAATCTGGCAGGGCATCATCGGAAACTGCGGTGGCAGTAAAAATTATCTGTTTACCGATTGATGCTCGCGTTAGTTCGATTGAGTACGCACCAGATCCGTCATCAAGCAAGACCAGCGGAGAAGATGTGCCAACTTTCACGGTGACTCGGCCGACCGTTGTTCGTGGGGCGAGGACAACTTCTGCAGAAACAACTAAATCATCCTGGAAAATATTTATTGCGGTAGGTGCGGCAGCAGCAGTGAACGTGTATGCACTACTTGTGGTGACTTCTGACTCAACTGAATTTTCATCAATTGCCGTCGCGGTGAAAATGATTTTTGTTCCGAAATTCGCTCTTGTTAGAAGCTTTGAATAGTTCCCGTCCACATCAGGTTTGGCTAGTGTTACCGCCGTAGCATCACCGACTTTGACCGTAACTTTGCCAACTGTTTGATTGTCTGCGACATCAACTGTGGCCGAAACTAAGAGGTTGTCTTGGGCAACTGTGATCAAAGGTTTGGGTGAAACAGTGACAGCGCCAACTGGTTGAATATTCAGCCCCAAAGCACACAGGGACACGACAACCGCAAGGCTCAATAACCTGACCATCGACTTAACTGTTCCCAACACCATACCCCTTGTACAAAACAGCACCTGAGAAATCATGAATTCCCGAGTTAGGCTTTCATAGTTAGGACTTTACCCCGATATTTGCTGTCCTCAAACACCGCGAAATTCGCTTTGGGAGATGCCTTTTCCAAGAAATTGCCACGATCTGCAACTCAATTGAACCTATGCTTTTTTAACCACGCTGGATTTGAGCATCATGGAGCCAAAATTATCTACTTTCGCGTCAATATCGTGATCTCCCGCACCATAAACCAAACGAATTCCCCGAACCTTGGTGCCAACTTTAATTGAGGTTGGGCTGCCTTTGACCTTTAGATCTTTGATTATGGTGACATTGTCGCCGTCTGCTAAGACATTACCTAAAGCGTCCTTGATTACTTGTTGAGCTACAGACATTTCGGAGTCTGGGTCTTCTGCGGACCATTCGTGAGCGCATTCTGGGCATACGAGCAATGCCCCCATTTCATATGCGTACGGGCTTGAACATTCAGGACACTTTGGCAATTCGCTCATGTGATGACTTTACTGGAGCGAGACTCAGAATCGCTTGGCCAACATAGTTGAAACCTGGACGAAATATCATTTGCTCAACATGCACTTCTAAAAGCGTCCATATTCATGGACTGCGCGGAATCCACATTTAGGAAAATAATGACACTAATCATCTTGGTGTCGCCGCAGCTGCATGCTTTTCTTTGTACTTTGTCGGTGCAATCATCGCCCACATTCGAGTGGGAAAAATTGTTTGCCTGTTGCATCCGCTTGTGATTCTTATCTTGGCTGTTTCTGCAACCATCATTGAACTAAATCGATAATCCAAAAAGTGTGCGAGATTTCCCCTGTTGAAATCTCGCACACTCCCAGATTTTTCTACTCGTGAGTAATTGGAATGTTTGACATACCTTGAACTTCTTTAGGCATTGGGACTTTCACCATCAAGACGCCATCTTTGTATGAAGCCTTGATGTCTTTACCCTTTGCTCCAGCGGGAAGCGGCACATCTCGCATAAATGAACCGTACTTAAATTCAGATCGATATCCCTTTTTATCTTTATGCTCTGATAATTCTTCTCGCTCTGCTTCAATCCGAAGCCAACCTTCGTTGCAAGAGATTTTTACATCTTTATCAGGATTGATACCGGGGATCTCTGCCTTGAGAACTAAATTTCCGTCTTCAAGATATTCTTCAACGCGCATGTGTGGCATGTCTAAATTGAAATCAAACAATCTAGGCATCCAGTCAAACAACCTGAGTGAATCACGAAGTGAATCTCTAACTGCAATCTCAGTCATAATCTAAACCTCTCAATTTTTCTGTGGAGGGAGAAAAGATTCTTAGGACCCGGACTTTCCGCTTCCCATCCACACCACTTATTTACAAAGTACGCCCATCATTTGGATTGTTTCTTGACTTGGACCAAGGTTTAGACATCTGGTTATGGCTAGATATCGCTCCAACAGATTCTGTGAATATTGGATTCTGGCTAAGCGATGAGATTTCGTTTCCCTCATACCGCGCAACGACAAAGCAGCACAATGCGGTAGCCTTTACTAAACACCTATAGTGCTGTGCGGCGCCTTCGCCAGAAGGAATCACGCGGCATTAACCAACACAAAGTTTCAATTAGGTTGGTTTTCGGGGGCGGTAGCTCAGTCGGTCAGAGCATCGGACTCATAATCCGTGGGTCGTGGGTTCGAGCCCCACCCGCCCCACTGTTAAACGGTTTCTTGGCCGTTAAATCGGTTACTGCACTAACTACTGTACTTAGCTTGCACTCACAGCTTCACTCAACTTGCACTTTCAGTTGGTCAATGT
>CAIVPQ010000065.1 GCA_903907835.1 uncultured Actinomycetes bacterium | reverse complement strand
GGTGTTCCGATTTGTGCCTCTTGAGCCTCTAATTGACTGCGAACACTTGGATCGCTCGGTGGAAATTTCATATCTTCTAGGACGGCCTTGATGAATAGTCCGGTTCCGCCCACCATGACCACTCGCTTACCCCGAGCATGAATTTCCGATATCAGGGTGCGTGCCTGGCTTTGGTAATCGCTGACATTTGCAGTCTCAGTGACTTCAAGAATGTCTAACATGTGGTGTGCGATACCAGCGCGTTCAACGAGTGGAATCTTTGCCGTACCGATATCCATGCCTCGATATAGTTGCATCGAATCCGCATTTATTATTTCCGCGTCGATTGCTTTTGCGACCTGCAAAGAAAGTTGTGTTTTGCCAACCGCGGTGGAACCAAGAACCACAATTACAGGTGGGGCGGTCATTTACCTATGGTTGGAATACCGAGCATTACCCCTGGCGTTACCGGTCGTTGTCCCTGTTCGAATGCATCGCCTGCTTTTGTGTGGCGCACTATATGCAAGTCATCGGCAATTAAATGATATGGGGCAGCTTGTGTGATTGTCGCGGTAAGGACATCTCCTGGGCGAATGTTTTGTATCTGACCACCTACATCAGTGCGAGCAACGTGGACTAGACGATTGTCTCGTGCCCGACCGGAAGCCCTACCCGTGTTGTCATCTTTGCGACCTTCACCAGTGGCGACTAGGACTTCAACCTGGGAACCCACAAGTGCCAAGTTCTCCTGCCAAGCAATGTCATTTGCTAATGCCACAAGTCGCTCATAACGCTCTTGCACAATTTCTGGGTCCACCTGGTCTGGCATAGTTGCCGCAGGAGTTCCTGGTCGCTTTGAGTACTGAAAGGTGAATGCTCCGGAGAATCTGCTTTGGCGAACAACTTCCAGTGTTTGTTGGAAATCTTCCTCTGTTTCGCCTGGGAATCCAACGATGATGTCAGTCGTAATCGCCACTCCTGGAATGGCCTGTCGGGCCCGCTCGATGATTCCCAAATACTTCTCGCTGCGATACGAGCGCCTCATCAATTGCAGGATGCGATCACTGCCCGACTGTAACGGCATGTGTAGGTGAGGCATCACATTCGCAGTTTCCGCCATGGCCTCAATTACATTGTCGGTGAAATCTCTTGGATGAGGACTGGTGAATCTCACCCGTTCAAGTCCATCAATTTTTCCGCAAGTGCGTAGCAAATCGGCAAAGGCCGTGCGATCACCGAACTCGATTCCGTAGGCGTTTACATTTTGGCCAAGTAACGTGATCTCAAGAACACCCTGATCAACTAGCACTTGTATCTCATTAAGAATGTCTGCTGGACGACGATCCTTTTCGCGACCGCGCAGGGCTGGGACAATACAAAATGTGCAGGTGTTGTTGCACCCTACGCTTATTGAGACCCACGCAGCATGGGCAGCATCTCTACGTGCAGGCAATGTCGACGGAAACACATCCAAGGCTTCAAGAATCTCAATCTGTGATTCTTTTTCAATTCGAGCGCGCTCCAGAAGAACTGGCAATGCATCAAGATTGTGTGTACCGAAAACTACGTCAACATACGGTGCGCGGCTAATTATTTCGCCGCGATCTTTTTGCGCTAAACAACCGCCAACAGCTATTTGCATACGAGGATTCTTGGCTTTGAGCGGTACTAACTGGCTTAACACCCCATACAGTTTGTTATCCGCATTCTCGCGGACTGCGCAAGTGTTAAACACAATGATGTCTGGATCGTTTCCTAGTTCAGCGGCAACATATCCAGCTTCTTCAAGGAGACCCGCGAAGCGTTCAGAGTCGTGAACATTCATTTGACAGCCCATAGTTCGCACCTCGTAGGTGGTTTGGACAGCTTCTACAGGCACGCTCTAAGTCTAGGCAATAAAGTGCTCACCCAGAACAGGCCTATTAACCCAAGTGATACTCTCCCCTAGTTAAATCCTGCGTATCTAACTCAAGATTCTGTAGGACTTTGTATGCCACAGCGTGCGGATATCCCTTTCTGGCGAGCAAACCTACGACACGACGCAGAACGACCTCTTTGGATAAACCACTCATAGATCGCAACTTCTTTGCGGCGAGACCCCTAGCCATCTGGTACTCGTCGTCAGGAGTCAATTCAGCCAAGGACACTTCGATGAACTCATCACAAATTCCCTTTTGCCTGAGTTCTCTGATGAGGAGTGTTTTGGAAATGCGTTTTGAAGCGCATCTACTACGAACTAAGAGGTGGGCATAAGCAAGGTCATCAATAAGCCCAACCTCAGCTAGTCGATCAAGTGCTACCTGTGCTGCTTCCTGTGGAATGCCCTTCTTTTCTAAAACTTGGGCCAATTGAAACCTTGACTTTGGGGCTAAATTCAGGTGGCGAAGGATTATGTTTCGAGCAACAGAAACAGGATCAGCTTGACCCTTCTGGCCTGGCTGATCCTGTTCACTGTCTAACATCGAAATCCTCTTGCTGTCCTAGATGTTCTACTCAGATTAAACGGCTTCATCATCGACAGGAACTGGGACAACACTTAAATCAACCTTTGCCACACCAACGCCCAACTTTTCCTTAATTTGGCGCTCAAGTTCGTCAGCAAGCTGTGGGTTGTCCTTTAGGTATTTGCGGGCATTCTCTTTACCCTGACCGAGTTGATCGCCTTCGTGTGTATACCAAGCGCCAGCCTTACGGACAAACCCATGCTCGACTGCCATGTCCAGGATTCCACCTTCACGAGAGATACCTTCGCCGTAGAGGATGTCGAATTCCGCCTGCTTAAATGGTGGGGCAACTTTGTTCTTAACCACTTTTACTCGGGTACGGTTGCCCACAGGTTCAGAGCCATCCTTGAGTGTTTCAATTCTGCGGATATCTAATCGAACGGAAGCATAAAACTTCAGAGCCTTACCACCGGTAGTTGTTTCAGGACTACCAAACATGACCCCAATTTTTTCGCGCAACTGATTGATGAAGATTGCTGTGGTGTTATTCGTACTTAGCGCACCAGTAATCTTGCGAAGAGCCTGAGACATTAATCGCGCTTGAAGACCCATGTGACTATCGCCCATTTCGCCTTCGATTTCAGCGCGAGGAACAAGCGCTGCGACTGAGTCGATAACGATTAGATCTAACGCTCCAGAACGAATAAGCATGTCTGCGATTTCCAAAGCTTGCTCACCTGTATCAGGCTGAGAAACCAAAAGATTATCAATGTCAACGCCCAATTTTGTTGCATATTCTGGATCGAATGCATGTTCTGCATCGATGAATGCTGCAATGCCACCGCTGGCTTGCACGCTAGCAATCGCGTGGATTGCAAGAGTGGTCTTACCGGAGGATTCTGGTCCGTAGATTTCAACAACACGTCCACGAGGCAAGCCACCTATACCTAGGGCAATGTCTAGGGCAATCGAGCCAGTAGGAATGACCTCAACGGCGACTCTATCCTCTTCGCCCAATTTCATAATGGAACCTTTGCCGAACTGACGTTCGATTTGGGCCAAAGCTGTGTCTAATGCCTTTTCGCGATCATTATTCTCGCGAGCTGTACGCTGTGGTGTTGCCATTGCTATCTCCTACGGTTTAGAGCGTTTACGTTTATGGCTAAACGCTAGAGGTGAGCACCGACATGGTTAACGAAATAGGTTTCCTTGTGGACGTTGGATGTCCTGTGCAAGGTTGGCTATCTGTCAAATAGTCGCGGCTTACTAAGAGAAACATTATCGAACACTTGTTCGAATAGCCAAACGACACGCCGAAAAATACTTTTGGAAAATCTACTTAAATTTGGGGTGTAAATCCAAGGTTGCATGTACCGCACGCCAAATGACCTGAGCATCTTCACCCTCAGACAGGGCCTGCTCCACAGTGCGACCGTCGAGCAAACTGACATG
>CAIVPQ010000064.1 GCA_903907835.1 uncultured Actinomycetes bacterium | reverse complement strand
TTGTATTCAACTGGGACGCCACCAAGTGGGTAATCCTTACGTTGTGGATGTCCTTGCCAATCGTCAGGCATTTGAATTCGAGTTAAGTGCGGGTGGCCATCAAAGACTGCACCAAAGAAATCGAACATCTCTCGTTCATGCCAATCGTTAGTTGGATAGATATCCATGATTGACGGTAGATGCGGATTAGCATCAGGGACAACTACTTCAACGCGCACAACTCGGTTGTGTGTGATTGAGCGGAAATGATAAACCGCATGAATTTCACGATCGGTTTGATCTGGATAATGAACTCCACTTACCCCAAGGCAAACTTCGAATCGAAGCCCTGGCTCATCGCGAAGTGTGCGAGCAATCGCAGGCAATTCACTTGGGCGAACATACAAAGTCATTTCATCAAAAGCAATAACCACTTTTTCAACGGCTTTTTCAAAGCTCGAACCAAAATCTGGAAGCGATGCGATTAGCTCATCAGCTATGACATCGAAGTAACTGCCATAAGGCCGATCGGATGCGGATGGGATTGGCACCGAAGTGACTAGCCCACCAAAGCCTGAAGTGTCGCCAGCATCTTTTGCGCCGAACATACCCTGACGCACAGTCGTAACCTCAAGCAGCGGAGCACCCGCTGGGACTACCTGATCGCTCATCGTAGAAGTCCAGTCATCGCAGATGTTGGCTGAGCAACTAATGCGGCCTTTTCAAGTTCAACAATCTCGCGCTTGCGATTTGAGCCAAGTTTTGTGTCATTGATTTGGTCATGCAATTTCAAAAGTGCGTCAATAAGCATCTCTGGTCGAGGAGGACAGCCCGGGAGGTAGATATCAACTGGTACTACGTGATCCACACCCTGAACAATGGCGTAGTTATTGAACATTCCACCCGATGATGAGCAAGCTCCCATTGCTAGCACCCATTTCGGACCAGGCATTTGATCGTAGATTTGGCGCAAAATTGGCGCCATTTTTTGGCTTACTCGACCAGCAACAATCATCAAATCAGCTTGACGAGGAGAAGCGCGGAATACTTCCATTCCAAAGCGCGCTAAGTCGTAACGACCGGCACCTGATGCCATCATTTCAATGGCGCAGCATGCTAGACCAAAGGTTGCTGGCCATAGTGAATTCTTGCGGGCATAACCTGCAAGTCCTTCAACTGTAGTCAGCAGGACTCCGCTTGGTAACTTTTCTTCAAGACCCATGTTTTATCCCAATCTCCGCTTCAGGCTTAATCCCACTCGAGGCCACCACGGCGCCAAACAAAGGCGTACGCAGCAAGCACGGTGGTGATGAAGATGATCATTTCAACTAACCCAAATAGCCCAAGAGCATCAAAGCTCACGGCCCATGGGTAGAGAAAAACAATTTCGATGTCAAAAACGATGAAGAGCATCGCAGTTAAGTAGTACTTGACCGGGAAGCGACCGCCACCAACAGGCTGTGGGGTTGGTTGGATACCGCATTCGTATGCTTCGACTTTGGCGCGGTTGTACCGCTTTGGTCCGGTAACGGAAGAAATTGCAACGGAAAACGCTGCGAAACCAAATGCCAACAGGCCTAGAAAGAGGATAGGTAGGTAAACATTGCCCTGTCCCACAGTCTCGCCACCTTCCCAAAAATCAACCTAACAACGCTGACCTGTTGTACGAATACCCCAGAGATTGCTTGCACTTTGTGCGCTTGTGAAAACTTTCACTAATGCGCTACAAGCCTACTTGTTTGCCCGGTGTAACGCGACAATGCCCCCAGTCAGGTCGCGCCATTGGCAATTGAGCCAACCTTGACTTTCAATCAGTTGGGCAAGTTCAAGTTGATCTGGCCACGCCCGGATTGAATCGGCTAAATACACATAAGCATCTGGGTTGCTTGAAACTTTCGTAGCAACTGCTGGCAATGCTTTCATTAAATATTCCAGATACATCTTGCGAAATGGTGACCAAGTTGGGTGGCTGAACTCGCAAACAACTAGACGCCCACCAGGTTTTGTTACGCGAAGCATCTCTTTCAAGGCCAAGGCAGTGTCATTTACATTTCGTAGCCCAAACGAAATAGTCACAGCATCGAATGAATCGTCTTCAAATGGCAGCGCTAGCGCATCACCTTGAACAAAGTTCAAATGCGGATATTGTTTACGACCAACTTCAATCATGCCCGCACTGAAATCGCAGGCAACTGGTTGCGCGCCCATCTCGTAAAACGGTTGAGTACTCGTTCCAGTCCCAGCAGCAAGATCTAGGATGCGCTCGCCCGGCTTAGGATCCACTGCTGCTACTACAGCTTTGCGCCAAGTTCGAGTTTGACCAAGGGACAAAATGTCATTCGTGGTGTCATATTTGGCTGCGACAGCATCAAACATCGCAGCGACTTCTTGCGGATTTTTATTTAGATTTGCACTCGACATATCTCTAATTCTGCCACTGTCGCAGCGAAGCGCATTGCCAAAGTGAGAATTCGAATCTGCAGGTGCCGAGTGCGATGAGCCCGCGTAGGCTTATAAATCATGAACCCCGCCGAACCAACAACATCACGAATTTGGTTCACTCGAACAATCTCCATACCTGATGTATCAAATCTTTTAGCGCTATTGCCCGACAGTAGTGGCCTTTCTTGGGTTACGGGCTTGCCAGGAGCACAGACTGGCATTGTCGCTTGGGGTGAAATTGAACGTGCGGAATTTATCGGACCTGAACGCTTTAGTCGTGCTACGCGCTGGTGGGGCAATTGGTGTTCAGCAGCCCAAGGCGACGAGCAAATTGCATTCACATCATTTGCCTTCAAAGCAAAAGAATCTAGCTCGGTTGTCATCGTGCCCGAATTCGCTGTGCGACGCGTCGATGGACATTGCTACCTGACGGTTACCGGCCAAAGCACTCAAATTGATCAACTACTCGAGCAAGGTTTAGCGCTGCTGGGACAAGATACTCAAGGGCCAACTGGAATCACCAACATCACTTGGCTGGAAGGTTCGCAAAGTCTTGATGTTTGGCAAGACGCGGTAGCGGCCGCGGTAAAAAGAATTAACGCTGGCGAATTGGACAAGGTAGTCCTGGCTCGCGACATAGTTGCCCAAAGCGACGAGCCGCTACATCTCGGCTCACTTTTAATGCGTTTGAATCTATCTTTTCCACAATGCTGGACATTCCTAGTTGATGGTTTAATCGGGGCAACTCCCGAATTACTTGTGCGACGCAAAAACAAAACGGTGACTAGTCGAGTTTTAGCCGGGACTATTCGGCGCAGCAACAACACTAATCGTGATGATGAATTAGCCGCGGAATTAATCGAATCGGAAAAAAATCAACAAGAACATTCATACGCTGTTGAATCTGTCGCAGTGGCCTTAGCGAAATACTGCACAGATCTTGAGGTTCCCGAGCAACCATTCGTTTTGCAACTGGCAAACGTTCAACACCTTGCTACAGATGTAACCGGACAAATAGTGGAACCTGTCCCAGTGCTTACTCTGGCTGCTTCGCTACATCCAAGTGCTGCAGTTTGTGGCACCCCGACTGAGCGAGCAAGCGTAATCATTGATGAACTTGAAGGACTTGTTCGCGGTCGCTACTCAGGACCTGTTGGCTGGATTGATGCCAGTGGCAACGGCGAATTGGGCATCGCACTTAGATGTGGTCTTGTTGAAGGCGTGGAGCGAAAAACGATCAGACTTTTTGCCGGATGTGGAATTGTGGCTGGCTCAACGCCCGAGTCTGAACTTGCCGAATCAAATTCAAAGTTCACCGCCATGCGAGATGTGCTGAGCTAACTTCCAAGAAATCTAGATTGAAACAGGAATTGACTGCCAACCGCGCAGAACAAATGTTGGTCGCTGTTGAGCAGGACCCGCTAGATGCAAAGTTGGAAAGCGCGTCAGCAGCATCGTTAATGCAGTCTGCATTTCTAAGCGAGCAAGTGGGGCACCAATACAAAAATGAATTCCAGCGCCGAAAGCAATATGCGGATTTGGTTCGCGCAAAATATTGAAATCATCAGCATTTTCGAATACTGCAGGATCACGATTGGCGGCGCCCAATAAGGCTCCAACCTTTTGACCCGCTGTTATCGTGACGGAACCTATTTGCGTATCTTGAATTGCGGTGCGTTCAAAAAGTTGAAGAGGGGAATCAAAGCGCATCATTTCTTCCAGCGCGGTTCGGGCGTGCAGATTTGGATCTTGAGCGAGCAAGGCCAACTGTTGCGGATGTTGGCATAACGCCACAAAGCCATTGCCAAAACCATTCACGGAAGCCTCATGACCTGCGTTCAACAAAAGAATGCACATCGCGATGAGTTCATGTTCGTTAAGTCGCTCTCCTGCTTCTTCGACCTCAACGAGTGCGGTGATTAAGTCTGCCTGTGGCTCACTACCTCGCTGGTTAGCAAGTTGCGAGATGAACTCACTGAATTGCGAACACGAATCCTGTGCTGCTTTAGTTTCTAATTCGCTTGGAGCCACCTCATACATTTTGACGATATCTTGAGACCATCGACGCAAATCAGAGACGGCCTGGCGCGGAACACCTAGCAGATCGGCGATTACTAATACTGGCAAAGGTTCAGCGAAATCAGCTAAGAGGTCAAAATGACCATCGCGAGTCAATTTTGTTTCGGCATCATCAAGTAATCCTTGGCAGATTTCAACAATATTTGGTTTCAAAGAATTGATGCGACCTGGAGTGAATGCTTTTTGAACTAGGGCTCGCAAACGGGTGTGCTTAGGCGGTTCACTATCCAAAATCGAATCGGCATGTAGCCAATTGAATATTCCCCAATCACCCTCAGGTTCTTTTGGCGTAAAAATCCGACCAAGAGTTTTAGCGCGCAACACAGCATTTGCAGTCGCATGTGTCGGTGCTAACCAGATACCAAGCAGTTCACTCCAAATTATTTCGCCACTTTGGCGCAGGTTAGAAAATGTTGGATAAGGATTAATCCGAACTTGCTCATCGGAGATGTCAAGGTCTAGTTGATTCATCATCTTGCAGACCGATGGTTTTAATTGGCAAAGTCACTGCATACAAGAATGCCCACAGGCCACCAGAAATTACAGCAAACCAACGCCAGCCCGTGAAATCACCTGGCGCTTGATAAATCAAAGTTGCGATGGATGCTGAAATAAAGATCATAAAAACTGCCATGCGGGCAAAAACCTTATCCCTAGCACTGCGTGATGTTGTAGCTACATGCTCACTAAGGGCGAATAGCGCTAATCCAGCGAATCGAGCGAACCATTCGCGATCGGGAAAGGCTGGCATTCCCAGCATCTCGCAGGTGCGAATAGGTAAAACGAAGAGAAAAATACCGCTAGCGCCAATCAAGATTGCATTGGTCACCATCACTAAACGAGTGAATCTATATCTAGAGTTACGCACTTGCCCATCTTATGGGCTACCCCAGCGAAACTTACTTGCGAAGTAGTCCAGCGCCAGCCAAAATTGCATCACTCGAACTCGAGCCGGGCTTGGGCGCATCAACTGCTTTCGCTGGGCAGGCCTGCTGGAATGCGCAGTAATCACAGAGTCTGCTTACCTTGGCATCCCAAGCGACATCCGCTAAATCTTTCTTGCTGTCTGCGTGCATCTTTGCCAACTGTTTGCCGGCATCTTCAAGCAACTCAACCTTTGCTGGCCGTATAAAGGATTCTTGGGCGTTGAGGAAGATTAATTCAACCTCATCAACATCAATATCCAACTGAGTTTTAAACGCCAGAGCATAAAGGTAAGGCTGGGTTAGTTTTCCCTCTAGGAAGCGGCCTGGGCTTCTGCCAGTTTTGTAATCTGAAACGCGATTGATGCCATCTTGGGTAAATCGATCGACGGTACCGGTAAATTCAACACCATTTATTTCGACTCGTAACTTCATTTCAAGATGTTCAGGTAAAACCACAACTTCATGCGGTGACTCGACTTTGAAAAGGTTCTCTACTGCTTCACGCACATTTTGTTTCATACTGAAATCAGAAGCGAATAGTTTGTTCTCGGGACGAGCTAAGAACTTTGGTCCTTCGATCCGCAAAATATCCATTGCGTTTTCCAGTGTGCGCTCAGCTGGCGCCAGTTTGTAAAGTTCTTCAGCAACGAGGTGGGTGATATTGCCACCAACTAGGGCTGAAGTCGGTGGCTCTTGCCAATTATGGATATAGGAGAAAAAGAATTTGAGGCCGCATTGCTGGTACAGCGACATTTGTGAATATGAAACGCGTTTGGGCAGATTCGCATTCTCTGGATGCTCAACATCCACCCGCATCTTTTGCACAGCCACCAAACAACCCTTCGGAATTCCTCTTCTACCTTAGCGTTGTTTACTGACAATCGTTGCACATAGACATTGACTACTCAGTTGGCGAGTGCGTACCATCATCTTCAAACCCACAAGCACGATGAGCTCCGTCGCAAAATGGCTTGTTCTGTGAATGACCGCAACGGCAGAGTGAATAGCCTTCATCTTCAGAAATTACGTTGCCATCTGCCCCGATTAAGGTTGCCCCAGATACGCGCAGTGAACCATTGGCTTTAACCGTTATTGTTGCCTTTTCCTCCGACATAACTTGCCCCTAACTTCTTGGTTAACTACCCAATCAAATTTTGATCGGGCGCTACTTCTTCCATGCTAATTGGGAAACCGAAGTTGAGATGTCACTAATTAATTGCGCCTCAAAAACTCGAGAGCCGGTAATACAGACGATGACATGAACTCCAGGCATGTGCTCGTTCATAGTAAGAGCCTTACTCAACTCAGCAACCGTAGTGACCCTTGTTGCGGGAATCCCTAAGGATTCAGCAATTACCCATAGGTCTTTGCCATGAGGGGTGCCAAAAATTCTCTCGTAATGTTCCTGGTAGGTATCTGCGCCCTGCTCTAGCTGACTAAAAATGCCACCGCCATCATTATCGATAATCACAATTTTCAGATTTGGCAGCGATTCATCTTGGGCAACATTAAGTCCACCAAGGTCATGCAGGAACGCAATGTCACCAATCAATAGATATGTTTGCTGGCTCGATGTATTCGCCATACCCCATGCTGTTGAGATAAGACCATCAATCCCGTTAGCACCCCTGTTGCCTAGTACTTGCAAGCCAGAGCGAGTGCCAGCATAAGCTTCGAGGTGTCGAACGGGCCATGATGCTGAAACGACTAACTGATCTTCTTCTTTAGCAAAGTCCCAAATTTGTTTCGCCACACTTGGGCCAGTCAGCGTGTTTCCCGAAAGCGCCATATTTATTTCGTCATGAGCAAGACCATCAGCAACCCGCCAACTTTGTAGCCAAGTCTTGTCGACTGTGCACGATGCAGTTGGGATCTGTGACAGAACGCGTGTGGCGCTATTTGCTGGGTCTGGAATTGCGGGGCCAGCAGAATTGAGGTGAACTGCGTAGTGCGCTGGCGTAGTTTGTAGCAGCTTTAAGACGCTGCGTGACAGGCCGACTGTTCCGACCGTAACTACAGCATCAATTTGTGGGACACCTTGGGCATTTAGTAAGAGCACCCCATGGTTCAAAGCGTTTGCACAATCGTGGGCGCCTGAAGTCGGCTCCCAAATCAAAGGCCAACCTAATTCTTCGGCAAGTTTGCCCGCCCCTAGCGAGGCAGACTCATCGTTAACGTCACCCACAATGACAAGTCCATGACTTGGCAATTCAAGTAACTCAGAGTCTGACTGTGTTGGTACAACTGGCTGATGTAGCTTGACCTCTGGCTGCCACAACAATTCTTCGGCTTCAGGCATTAACGGCATGGAAAATTGCACATTTAGTTGCACCGGGCCGCGCCTAGGCGTTTGAGCCTGTTGTATTAAATCCGCGACAAGCCCTCGGTGATTAATGCCTTCGGAGCAATCAAGGTCGATTGCGGCATTTACATAGCCGTTGAAGAAATTCGGTTGCAGGATTGTCTGTGGCGCTGTTGTTCCTCGTGAGTCACTGGGCCGATCTGCGCTGATTACTACTAATGAGATGGCACTTTGATGAGCCTCGACCACTGCTGGATAAAGATTTGCCACTGCGGTGCCTGAAGTGACTACTACTGCAACAATTTGCTTTGATGCTTTGGCTAAACCAAGGGCGAGAAAGCCAGCATCACGTTCGTCAATACGTACGTGCAACTTAATCAGCCCGGCTTGTTCAGCCTGAGCGAGGGCCCAAGAAACAGGAGCCGAACGCGAACCTGGCGCAATCACAGCGTGACGCATACCTGAATTGATGAGTTCTTCAACAATCGTCCGGGCCGTCAGAGTGGAATCATTTACCATTGCTCCACCGCCATTCGCACATCATCTGTTACTAAATTTACGGCACCTGCATACCAAGCGCGAATGAATCTCTGTTTCCACTGATGTTGCTCATCGCTAGTTACTCGCTGAGTTGCTTGCGTAAGAAGTTCTGCGTCAGGTGTTCGGCGCTGCACATCCAGCATTCCACCAACAGGTAAAACACTTTGTTCCAAGAGATCTTGTGCTAGCAGCATTCCCGTGCCAAATCCACAAGCACCAAATAGGTCAGGAACACAAGCAGCCAGTGCTAGCCCGCTTTCCAAACCGATTGATGAATCCAAACTGCCACTTATTACTACGGGCAGATTAATTTGCTCAATGATTTCCAAGGACTGAGCAACACCGCCGAGCGGGATACTTTTCACAATCAGGATGTCACCTGCCTGCCTTATTTCCTCCACGTTGATGTGCACAAGGTTTTCGGCAAGCCGCAGTCCCTCGTCAATTGCAATGCGAACTGAAACACTTTCACGCACGCTGGTGCACTGCGCCAGAGAATCAACGGGTTGCTCGACATATTCCAAGTCGAACTCCGCAAGTCTGTTGATATTTTCGATCGCTTCTAAAACAGTCCATCCACCGTTTGCATCAATTCGGATCTTGCCATCGGCGGTTAACTCATCAAGAGTTTGTCGAGCAGCACGAACTCGAATCAAATCATCCTGAAATGTTTGGCCAGGTTGAGCGACTTTGATTTTGATAGTGGTCATTGCAAATTTACTGACCGCAGAGTTCACTGCCGACACAGTCTCCTGCGGCCCAAGTGCCGAGATGATTGCGTTAACAGGCACATAAGTGCGCACAGGATCAGGCCAGCGGCCAAAGGCTGCTTCTAATGCGCCAGCCAACCAACGACCAGCTATTTCATCGTTGTACTCAGGGAAAGGAGCAAATTCACCCCAGCCACTGGGGCCAGCGAAAACCATGCCTTGCCGGATTGTGGTTTGCCGAAATTGACCTGTTAAAGCCAACGCAAAAGGTTGCGCTGACTTTGCCAGATTTTCAATAGTCATTAAGAGTTTTCAGTCTTTTGCGATTACGGTCGCTTTGGGAACTGTTTGAAGTCGGGACGGCGCTTTTCTTTAAACGCATTCCTTCCTTCTTGCGCTTCTTCGCTCATGTAGAAAAGTAAGGTGGCGTCGCCGGCTAACTGTTGCACACCAGCTAAACCGTCATCTGCAGCATTGTGGCTGGCCTTGAGCATACGAAGTGCCATTGGTGACATCTCAAGCATCTCTCGACACCACTTGACGGTCTCATGCTCCAAATCAACAAGCGGCACTACTTGATTAACAAGTCCCCAGTCATAAGCCTGCTCGGCACCGTACTGGCGACACAAATACCAAATTTCACGAGCGCGTTTTTGGCCGATATGTCGAGCTAGTAATCCCGAGCCATAGCCACCATCGAATGAGCCAACCATTGGACCAGTCTGACCAAAGCGCGCATTGTCAGCGGCAATTGTTAAATCGCAGACCACATGTAAAACATGACCGCCACCGATTGCGTAGCCGGCCACCATCGCCACGACCGGCTTGGGGATACGGCGAAGTGCAACTTGCAAATCTAAAACATTTAGTCGGCCGACCCCGGCTTGTGCAACCGCATCATCGCCTAGGTAGCCATCATCACCACGAATTGTTTGATCGCCACCACTACAGAAAGCCCAGTCACCCTGGCCAGTGAGAATGACAACTCCCACGGATGGTTCATCACGGGCAATTTCTAAAGCATGCAACAATTCTTTTACTGTCTGCGGGCGAAAGGCATTTCGTTTCTCTGGACGATTAATTGTGATCTTGGCTATTCCCGAATCTTCACCTGCGGAAAATTCCAACTTAATGTCTTCATACTGCCCAATTGCTTGCCATTGACAGGCTGGGGCAATCGAAGAGAATCCTGGATTTGTAGCTGCTGGGCTATCGTTTGCCACCACAACTGGGAGCACATATTTATCGCGGGTATCCATGCCACACCTTTTCAATTTAGGTTCTCGCTCTAGGCTAGTCTCAATGACTCAACGACACACAATGAATGATCTGCCCGAAGTGCGCAGGCTAATTGCTGTGCCGGTTTCGCCGGGGATGAGCGGCGTACTAAAGATTGCCTCAGTACTAGGTCCGGCACTTTCTGGAACTGGGCCAGCAATTGCGCCAATACCAAGCGCTCCAGCCGCTTTAGTTGAAAAGATACTTGATGCAATCCGGCCAGATGATGAGCAATTTCCCCTTGAATCAAGAGATATTGCAGTAGTTTGCTCGACCTCGGGATCCACTGGCAATCCGCGGGCAGTCCTACTAAGTCAGGACGCCCTAGTTTCAGCAGCCAAGGCCTTTGGTGATCGCTATGGAGTTGAAGCCCGTTGGGTAGTTGCAATGCCTGTCCACCACATTGCCGGATTAATGGTTTTAGTGCGGTCCTGGGTGCATGGCAATCCTTTTGAAATCGACCCAAGTGTCGGTGGCGCTCGTCCTTTTAGTGCAGCTACCTTTGCTGCAACAACT
>CAIVPQ010000063.1 GCA_903907835.1 uncultured Actinomycetes bacterium | reverse complement strand
CGGTTCAGCACAGGCATCCATCCAGGACCAGCCCAAAGACATTTGTGCCAATAAGCTCAACGGCTATGTAAGAACTAGCCCTTACTCGCAGTGTTCAAGTAACGAGAATTCACTCGGATTAAACGCATTAGAACCCGGGTTAGTGCGACCAAACAAACTTGATCGTCAACTGGCAGCTCGCTTTAACGCAGCTCGGGTGCGCGCAAAAACGAATGGTTTTGAACTACTCATAACCAGTGGCTGGCGAAGTGTCAGGCATCAGCAACTTATGTTTGAACGAGCAGTCGTGAAATACGGTTCCGCCAACGAAGCCCGACGCTGGGTGCTACCTGCTGATGAGTCATTGCACACTTGGGGCTTGGCCATAGACATCAGGTTCGCTAATCATTCCGGACCTGCTTTGCGCTGGTTCAAAAAATACAGTTACCGGTTCGGGCTTTGTCGAGTGTACAAAAACGAATGGTGGCATTTTGAGCCAAACATAAGCCCTGGACAAAAATGTAGCGCTCTGAGATAAGTAAGAAACAGTGCCCGCAGTAGGAATCGAACCTACGGCCTTCTGCTCCGGAGGCAGACGCTCTATCCCCTGAGCTATGCGGGCCAAACATTATTGAACACCTGACTTTAGCAGTGTCCTCAACTCGACTATTTTGATCAAGAGAAATATCTCGAATAAGCAAACTGCCAAAACCGAGCTAGACTTGAAAGTAATCACGGGAGCCAACCATGGCTGAGAGGACACATCGTTTCATCTGAAGCGAGTGTCGACCGTTTAACCGGTCGGGTAATGCCGACTTTGGGAGGAAATAATGTCCGTAATATCATCTATTCGCGACGTAGCCATGCAAGCCATTTTTTCTGCTTGGGGCTACGAAGTTTCCTGGCTTGAATTTGTCGCGGTAACGGCATCCTTAATTGGCGTTTGGCTTGGCACAACAGGGGTCAAGTGGACTTGGCCTTGGTGGGCACTAAGTAGCGCCCTTTATAGCTGGCTTTTTGTTGAATGGGATTTGCTAGCCAGTGCCTCATTGCAAGTTGTCTTCATCATCGCGGCTATTTGGGGCTGGTTCGGCTGGGGACCTAAAGGTGCACAGTCACGAAAAGGAACTCCAAAGCAGTACCTAATTGTGGGCATACTCGGAATCATTTCTTGGGTGCTTCTTGCGCCAGCCTTTGCGGACATCGGCGCTGCAGCAACTTGGCCAGATTCTTTTGGACTTGTTTTTAGCATTGTTGCCCAAATAATTATGGTCTTACAGTTTCGGGAGAGTTGGATCGTGTGGCTCGTTGTTGATGCCGTTTATACAGTCACCTACGCCCGTCAAGGCTTATGGTTCACTGCCGCACTCTATGTTGTCTTCACGTTGATCGCAGCTGAGGGTTATCGCAAATGGCGAATGCAAGAACACCTAGCCTCAGCAACGCGGCTGGACGAAATAGCAGTCAGCAATTAACTCCATGGCGCATGATCTTTCTGAAGTTGCAATACAGATTTCAAAACTAGAGGCGCGATGCCAAGACGTAAAACTAATTACTATCGATGGCCCTGCAGGTTCTGGTAAAACCACTCTGGCCAAACAACTATCGAGTCACCTTGATGACTGCCCAATCATCTCAATGGACGACCTTTATGACGGTTGGCGGGATGCCTTGAACCCTGAACTTTGGCAAAGAATTTATGATCAAATTCTTGAACCATTTTTGCAAGACAACCCCGCGCAAATTCAGAAATTTGACTGGAAATTAAGGCAATTTACAGACTGGGTTACTGTTCCAGTTTCATCTCATCTCATCATTGAGGGTGTTGGTGCTAGCCATCCATTTATTGCTAACTGCAGCGTGCTAAATATTTGGATTGAGGCCGACCAGGATTTACTTCTTGATCGAGTTTTGAAACGTGATGGCGAAGAAATCCGCGACGAAATGCTGCGCTGGCAGTTGCTTGAAAAAGCCTATTTTGATGAATACTCAATTAAGCAGAATGCAGACCTACATTTAATTGGGATGTGACTACCAAGGAACTATTTGTTGAT
>CAIVPQ010000062.1 GCA_903907835.1 uncultured Actinomycetes bacterium | reverse complement strand
GTCAGTAGGTATGCGACTGAGCTAAGCCTTGATCCAAATCAACTAATCCTCGATCGGGTAATACCCGGCGTCTCGCAATCTCAGACGATTCGTTTCACTCAAACTTTGTCAGACCTGCCCGTTCCTGGTTCGCTGATCGCAATCACGTTGAATAAGGACCTCGCGCTCATTGCGTACGATACGGTGACGGTGAATTCAACGGGCACTGAAAAATTTCGCCATAAGTTGTCTGTCGGCAAAGCCAAACTCCTTTTAGAGAATGCGTTAATAAAAAAACAGAAGATAGCACCTAATGACGTTGAGGCTGCTCGACTAACTCCAGTGGTGGCATTCAGTTCGCTTTTGCCAGGGATTAAAACTGGTCACTACTTGGCGTGGCAGAGTTGGACCTCAAATTCGAGTTTGGGATCTACCGCGGTGACCTATCTAGATGATGCATCCGGCAATTTATTAGGAACATTTCCGATTGCCCGAAACATCACCAATGAACCGAATGTTTGTGATTTACAGCAGGTCTCAGCTACTGATTATCAAGGGCAGAGTCGCTTACTTGGTTCAACGCTCGTCTACAAGAGTGGTTCGAAATTTTATTTAGATGCCACAGGCGAGGTTTACCCAATTTGCGGAAAGAATTACACCGGTAGAAATGTCGCCAGCACCCAAGTGGCACAGGACAACATTGATGCAACCTGGACTTATTTCAAGAATGTTTTAAATTTAGACATCAACGAAGAAGCATGGCTAGGCAATATTTCTCAATCTGTTGATGGCGATTCGAAACCGAGAATCAGCGCCTTCACAAATATTTGCTTAAAAAATCTGAGTTGTCCGAAATATGAAAATGCATTTTGGGTTCCTTGGAATTCGACATCGTGCCGTTCAGGTGCGTGCAGCGGCATATTTATGGGGGCAGGTTTCGATCGGGCCTTAGATGTCATCGCACACGAACTAACACATGGCGTGACATTTGCTACCTCCTTCAGTGGGGCGCTCTATGAAAAATCCGAAGCCGGAGCCTTAAGCGAAAGCCTTTCCGATATTTTTGGGCAAGCAGCGGAGAGACTCACCCCAACATCAATAGCCGATCCTGATTGGGAAGTTGGTGAAATGGTGGAGACGGGCGCCGCTGATGAATCATTCAGAACGATGAGAAGTCCTGATGTGTCTGCAGTCACAAGTAATTGGAAGCCAGCTGACAGTCACACAAACAATGGTCCAGGAAATCGCTTTGCATGGTTAGTAGCTAATGGAGGCACTATTGGTTCAACGGTTATTGAACCAATCGGTGATATCCCTGCCGACGGAACTTGCCCAACAATTGCAGATTGCTCTGCGATTACTAGACTTTCGATTCTGGTCTATACGGCGCTACCAAAATTGACTTCATCATCAAGTTATTTCGACTTTGGCAAGGCCGTGATGAATTCCTGTAAGACTCTTATGACTCAAGGCGAAGAGGGGTTTACCTCTGCGTCTTGCGCAAACGTGGCCCGTGCTCTGCGCGTAACAGGTATCTCTAAAATTCGAGTTAGCAACCTTACAAAAATTTCCTCTGTTTCTAAATCAACACGGATGGCAATCAAGGCCAGTGTTAAGTCATTAACTGGAGCCGATGTCTACAAACAGCCTATGAAACTTGAGCAGTTAGTTAGAGGTAAGTGGGTTCAAGTTCTTGCTGCCGATACAGCCTGTAAGAGGTATTGCACGGATGTGAATAACCGGGTGACGTTTTATGTTAAATGGTCGAAATCGGCTACATACCGAATCTCCACAAAAACTGACTTCAACGCGGTGATTGGATATTCAGCGATGGCAAGAGTCAGAGTTCGTTAGAGATTATGTTGCATCGCCCAAGCGAACATGGCTATTGCGCCTGCGGCTGAGGCGTTCATAGATCGGGTTGATCCATGCTGGGTAATTCCCAAGATCAGCGTGCAGGCGGCAAGTCCTTCGGGTGACATGCCTGGACCTTCTTGACCAAAATATAGAACGCAGGATTTCGGTAATGGGCTTGTCTCGATGTTTCCGCAACCAGGCACGTTATCAATCCCAATTATTGGCACATCATTTTCGACAGACCAGATTTTGAAATCATCAACGGTTGGATGATGGAAAAGGTGTAGGTAGCGGTCAGTGACCATCGCTCCACGGCGATTCCACCCACGTTTGCCAACTATGTGTACCCCAGCGACATTAAATGCGTTTGCGGTTCGAACCACAGATCCAATATTTAAGTCGTGTTGCCAATTTTCGATTGCGATGTGCAGGGGTGCCCTTTGGGTATCCAGGTCAGCGACGATGGCTTCAACAGACCAGTAACGGTACTTATCGACCACATTTCGACGGTCGCCTAGTTCAAGCAATTCAGAGTCATAGTAATCGTCTGTCGGCCAAGGTTTTGGATGTGGTCCTACGCCGACAACTGGATAAAACTCACCAGGACCAAGCATTGAGCGGTCGACGCCATTTTCGTCGTCGCCTATTTCACTCACAATTTCCTCAATCTACTTGGCTAATGACTAAACCTTACTTGAGTGAACTTGGTGCATCTGCCGTCGCATTGTGCCTGAATTTGGGACATGAATTAGGTAGATTGCAGTTAAGGAGCAAACAATGTTTGAAACGTACTCGAACCGATACATTTTTCGAACCAGTGAACCCTCAGAAAAGTTTGAAGCAAATGTGTTGTCACTTTACGCAGGAAAAGTTTCCTGCACACGTGTAATAGGCAGATAGAAATTCTCTGATGTTGGAAAATAACATGATGAGCGACCTTGCGACGCTATGGAGAATCTCGTCTTTCAGATTGCTGCTCCTAGCGAGATTCATTTCAAACTTCGGAAATGGCCTAGCGCCAATCGCCTTAGCATTTGGCGTGTTGGGGCTTCCTGGTGCCACAGCTTCCTCATTAAGCATCGTGATGGCAGCACAAATGTTTCCTATTGTGGCATTCATGCTTGTTGGCGGGGTGATCGCAGACAGATATCCAAGGGCCCTAATCGTTGGTGTTACAGACATTATTTTGAGTGGCTTTGTGATTCTGAATGGATTCTCACTACTCCAGGGGAATGCTTCTGTACTATCCCTGGCCGCCGTCGGATTTGTGGGCGGTTCACTTAGCGCTCTTTGGTGGCCAGCTTTTTCTGGATTAGTACCTGAAGTGGTCCCAGAAAAATACTTGCAGTCAGCGAACTCGATTGTTGCGCTGGGTTCAAATATGGCCATGATCGCTGGAACTGTTACTGGCGGTTTTATTGTCGCCACTGTTGGTGCTGGTTGGGGACTGATAGTTGATGGCTGCACTTTCCTAATCGCGGGCATTCTGATTTATCAATTAAGAGGACTCGGGCGAACCAGAAGCGTGAGTGAAAACTCGCCAAGTGTTTTGCAGGATTTGCGACATGGTTGGAAAGAATTCAGTAGTCGAAGCTGGGTTGTCGCAGTTGTTGCTTGCTATTCGGTCGTCGCAATGCTTACTGAAAGTGTTTTAGTTGTTGTCGGCCCTTATCACGCAAAGGAAGTACTTGGTGGTGCTAAACCTTGGTCCTGGATATTGGCATCCCTATCATTTGGCATGGTCTCTGGTGTTTTAATCTCCTTGCGCTGGAAGCCAAGCCGACCCATCGTGGCAGGAATCAGTTCGCAGTTCTTTCTGGCGACTTGGATGTTCGCAATGGGTGCTACCAATTCAATACCGATTCTCATCGTCACTGCCTTTCTATGTGGCGTGAGTATGGATTTTTTCATGGTGCTGTGGCAAACAGCGTTGCAAACCAATATTCCGCGCGAAGCACTCTCGCGAGTTGCGTCATATGATGCCTTTGGTTCACTATTTTTCGCGCCTCTGGGACTAGTGGTTGCCGGCCCAATTGCAGCAAGACTTGGTACTGAGAAAACTTTTGAGATTTTTGGGGCACTCACCCTCTTTTGCATAAGTTGCGTTTTGTTGGTTCCTGGCGTGCGAGCTCTAAAATCTGGAAAGATTTCGGCAAATGATCAAGAAATTGATTTAGCGGAAAACCCCAAGTAAAGCGCGGTATTTGGCGCAAAAATCGCGCCACGCCGCTCAACTTGTGGCAACCTACGCTATCGTAGGTTACGCTAGCGTAGGTTACGGTTGAGTAACTACGAAATCCCTCATGCAGGAGTATTAATGAACTCACTTGGTCTACCGCCAATCATTCAAGGTGGCATGGGCGCGGCAGTATCTTCGTGGTATCTAGCGCAGACAGTAGCTAAGCAGGGGCAACTTGGTGTTGTTTCTGGCACGGCACTTGAAACAGTTGTGGCTCGTAGATTGCAAAATGGTGATGTCGGCGGTCACATGCAAGAGGCACTTGCTCACTTTCCGTACCCAGAAGTAGCCGAACACATTTTGGCAACCTTCTATCGTCCTGAGGGTCGCAATGGCGAACCTTTCCGACCTATGCGTCGACTGAGCCTTAAAGCCCATCGGGAACATGATCAACTTGCCGTGGCCGCAAACTTTGTTGAAGTATGGCTAGCCAAACAAGCAGGTACGGGAAAAGTTGGCATTAACTTTCTAGAAAAACTCCAGACCGCAACTCCTGCCGCACTTTATGGAGCAATGCTTGCTGGTGTCGATGCAATCCTCATGGGCGCCGGTATCCCGCGCGAAATCCCACAATTGATGACGGACTTTTCACAAGGCAAATCTGGCCACTTAAGCATTGATTCAGATCGTCCTGCTGGAATGGATGCGCCGGTTTTGGAATTTGATCCGCTTGAATCATTTGGTAAGGCACCAGAATTACCTCGTCCAGCATTCTTGGCCATTGTCACCGCAGAAGTTCTTGCCTCTTATCTCGCGCGCAATGAAGTTACCCGTCCAGATGGTTTTGTGGTCGAGCACTACATGGCAGGCGGACACAATGCACCACCACGTCGTATGCAAGACACGGAGACTGGTTATGGCCCACTCGATGAGGCAAACATAGATAAGGTCCGCGATGTAGGTTTGCCGTTCTGGCTAGCTGGCGGTCGTGCTACCCCTGGTTCCGTGGCTGATGCGATTGCCCAAGGTGCAGAAGGTGTTCAGGTTGGTTCGCTATTTGCTCTAAGCCACGAGTCAGGATTGTTACCTGAGTACCGCGAGCAGATGCTTCAGGCAGCCCGCGAAGGTAATTTGCGAGTTCGCACAGATCACTTAGCGTCACCAACTGGATTTCCATTCAAAGTTGTTGAACTGCCCGGCACTGTTGGTATGAGTGACACATATGAAGCACGACCTCGACTCTGCGATCTTGGATACTTACGATCAAGTCATATAAACGAGGCTGGCAAAGTTAGTTACCGATGTGCTGCTGAGCCAGATGCGCCTTATCTGAAAAAGGGTGGCGAAGAGGTTGACCTTAAGGGACGCATTTGTCTTTGCAATGGTTTAGTTGCCGCAGTGGGACTTGGTCAAGAACGTCCTGATGGTTATAAAGAAGCACCACTATTGACGCTTGGTTCGACAACTAGTGATGTCGAGTCAATGCTGAATGTTCATCCGCAAGGATGGAGTGCTGTTGATGTGATCAACCGCTTACTTGAAGGCATTGATTCACCAGCTGTCACAGCTTAAGTAATTTTTTAGAAAGATTCGGTGTTGTGTATTGCGTACACAACCCAAGTTGTTAGCTAGTGATGATTTTTTGGTACGTATCGAGCGAATGAGTCTGCGATTTCGGCTTCGGCCGCAATACGGTCTTCCCAAGTTGCGCCTTCGACTGACTTACCTGGTTCAAGGTCTTTGTATGTTTCAAAGAAATGCTGAATTTCTAGACGATCAAATTCCGGCATGTCGGTGATGTTTTGTAGGTGTGATTTACGTGGATCATTTGCTGGGACACACATAATCTTGTCGTCGCCACCAGCCTCGTCGCGCATACGGAACATGCCAATTGCACGGCACTTGATTAGCACCCCAGGAAAAGTCGGTTCTTCAATTAGAACGAGCGCATCAATAGGATCGCCATCCAGGCCTAACGTGTTCTCAATGAATCCGTAATCGCGTGGATAGCGAGTCGCAGTGAAAAGCATACGGTCAAGACGTAAGCGACCAGTTTCGTGATCAACTTCGTACTTATTGCGGCTTCCGCCGGGGATTTCGATGACTACATCAAATTCCATACTCATAATTGGCTGACTCACTTTCTTGAACGTTTTCCCTTATTCTACGGTAGTTTTTCCACGAGCGAAACCCAAAATTGGTTATCGCTCGGCAAAAGAATAGGGTCGGGAGTGTGAACGTACCGGTTGTGAGAATTCATTGATTGACCTTGATTTGCGCAAGGCTTTGCTCGGTAACCTATCTGACTGCTCGGCAGGCGCCAGGATTATCGTCGGATGCAGCGGTGGAGCGGATAGCGTAGCCCTGGTAAAAGCAACGATTCACGTCGCAAATGAATTGCACCTTGACTTAAGTGTTGTAATTATTGACCACCAACTCCAGAAAGACTCAACACAAGTTGCCGAGGCAGCCAAAGAACTAGTACTAAAACTAGGCGCCACAAAGGTAGATGTAGTCGCGGTACAGGTAAAGCTAGGCCCGGGTGCTGGCGGAATTGAATCCGCAGCTCGAGATGCCCGTAGAAGTGTTTTTGCAGAATATGCACAAAGGCTTGAAGCCAATGCGGTGTTGTTAGGTCACACATTAGAGGATCAAGCAGAAACAGTACTGCTAGGTCTGGCCCGAGGATCTGGCGCTAGATCTTTATCGGGTATGCGAGCAATTGATGAGTTGTATCGCCGCCCGTTCTTGGCAATAAGTCGCGAACATGTTCGCTCGACGGTCAGCGATTTGCCGACTTATGAAGATCCGCACAATTCAAATATTGATTTCGCTAGAGTCCGAGTGCGCGAGGTAGTTCTGCCAACCCTGGAACGAGAACTGGGACCGGGCATCGCGCGAGCGCTCGTTCGCACTGCAGATATGTTGCGTGATGATGCGGACGCCCTTGATCGCTTTACCCTTGATTCGTATGCCTGGGTTGGTCCAAACATTGAAGGCTTGAGTGAATTGAGTCCGGCAATCCGAACGCGATTGATTCGCAAACTTGCGATTGAAGCTGGGTGTGTAGTTAATGATTTAACACGTGAGCATGTCCTTGCAATCGATGCATTAATAACTGACTGGCATGGGCAAGGTCCGCTAAACATGCCAGGCGGAGTCAATGTTGAAAGAGAGCATGGCAGACTGAAGTTCTATAAACCGTGACAACAGGAGAAATTTGTGGATGCCCAGGCTTTAGGAAATGAAATCACTAGGGTCGTGCATACGGCAGATGAACTAGCTGAGCGAATCAATCAAATTGCCAAAGAAATTGATATAGATTACGCAGACCTTGATCAGCCTCTGTTGCTAGTAGGTGTTCTCAAGGGCGCAGTTATGGTTATGGCTGATTTAGCCCGAGCTGTTTCTATCCCTGTCCACATGGATTGGATGGCTGTTTCTTCGTATGGTTCTGGCACAAAATCAAGTGGCGTTGTTCGCATTATTAAGGACCTAGACATCGACTTAATCGGCCGCCACGTCCTAATTGTTGAAGACATCCTTGATACAGGCTTGACTTTGTCTTGGTTAATTAAGAACCTAAAATCACGTGGGCCTAAGTCCATTGAAGTAATGACCATGTTGCGCAAACCTGAAGCGGTAAAAGTTGAGGTGCCCACTAAATATCTTGGCTTTGATATTCCTAATGAGTTTGTTGTTGGATTCGGTTTAGATTATGCCGAACAGTATCGAAATCTAGATTCTGTAGCGGTACTTTCGCCTCACGTTTATCAAGGCTAATACTCAAGGCCGACCAGAATTTTCGCTTTTAAACAAGAGAAATCTTGACCAGAGCGACGACTCAACCCTAATCGTTACCTAGCAGAGCAAGTTTCGTGCTTCTGAGTGCTACTTTGAGGAAATAGTTGAGAAAAGAAGCTCAGTGGGGTTGAGCGTAGGGCCTCATTTAGTCAATGGAAATTGAGGCCTAATGAAATCAGTATTTATTAAATTGTCGCTGGCACTAACACTCCTTGTTGGGATTCTGCATCCAACTATGAGCGTCGCGGTCGATCCGCCGAATGATTTGTGCACTTCTAGCAACGTGGACTTGTGTCCCCCTCTAACCCGCATCACTCCATCTGGAACATCAGCTTCGGCGCCCATAACATTCACCTACGCATCTTCTTCTGCAAACGCTAATAAGAATGTTGAGTTGGCTTTGTTTAACTTCAACGGAGTAACCGCGAATGTGCCTCTAAATCCTGGTGGGACACCTATGTCAAGCACTGCGTGCAACTCTGGCCCTGCAGTTAACAAGCATTGCCTGTTTTCATTAGATTCAAATGGCGGAGCCAGTATCACATTTACATTTGGTGGCGCTTCTGCAGGGGATAGTTTTCAATACATGTTTGTCGGAGCTGGTGGGTACCAGTCTTCAGTGGCAACCCTGACTTTCACAAATGGTTCAAGTACTCCGACACCCACTCCGACACCCACGCCTACTCCGACTCCTACTCCGACGCCTACAGCGACATCGCAGGCACCTGACGCACCTCTTGCAGTAGTGGCACTTCGAGCCAATAAAGGTGCGACAATCTCTTGGACTGCCCCGGCAAATGACGGGGGCTCACCAATTACTGGTTATCTGGTTAGTTATGTATCAAGTACAAAAACTGCATCACTCACAAAGAGTGCTAGTAGTAGAAGTGCTTCACTTATCGGCTTAACCAATGGTGCAGGCTATACGGTCACAGTGCGGGCAACGAATTCTGTTGGTGACTCAGATGCGAGTAACTCAGTAGTAGTTGTCCCGTCTACTTCAGCCCCATCGGTTCCCTCGGCACCCAAATTCGGAGTCGCACAAACTCCATCAAGCCGAACCGTAGTTTTTCCATACACGCTAGGTAGCACTAACGGTTCAACAATCACGAGCGTTGAGTACTCAACAGATGCCGGTCTTACTTGGTTATCGACTACGAGTAGCCCAATAACGCTGTCTAACTTAACGAATGGCGTTGCCACCACTTTGAAATTGCGAGCACGCAATGCAATTGGTGCGGGGGCAAGCGCGACCAAAGCCGTAAAGCCGATCGCCACGATTAACCCAATTACATTTGCGACACCAGCGCCACTTCCGGTTAACGGTGAAGATCGCCCACTCGTCGCTAGCTCTCCTGGTGGATCATTCGTCTTTACAAGTTCAACCCCAAGTGTTTGCACGATCATCAGCGGGAAAGTTCATCCGGTGAAGATGGGAACTTGCACAGTTAAGGCAACAAATCTAGGTGATGCAACCTTTGCAATCTCAACTGCTGTGAGTCGCTCGTTCAGCATCTCGGCAGCGGTTACAGTAACTCCAACTCCAACCCCGATGCAAACACCAACTCCGACTCCAACTGCGACACCAACACCAACATCGACTCCAACTGCGACACCGACTCCAACTCCAACTTCCAATCGAAACTTTGGTGATTACCTCTGGGCAGATGAGTTCAATGATGCGGCGAATGTTCGTCCATCTGCTCTTGACTGGACGCCACAGTATGGAACTGGCTGGCCACTTTATGGCTGGGGCAATAATGAACTCGAATCATACGAAGATTATGCAAACAAGCAGGATGGTGCCGGAAACATGGTGATCTCTGCAACGAGGTCAAGAGCGATGGGCCCAGGTTTGCACGGAGTGATGAGCCAATGGGTTAGTGGAAAATTTACAACTCTAAACAAAGTCAGCTTTATGTACGGAAAACTTGAAGCGCGCATCAAAGTCCCAGCGGGCGGTGGAACTTGGCCAGCATTTTGGATGCTAGGTGACACTCACCCAACTGTTCCATGGCCATGGTCAGGTGAAATTGACATTATGGAACAAAAAGGAAATCTGCCCAACGTTCTATGGGGAACAATTCATGGTGCAGGTGGCGGTGGAGCAACTGCTCGCATGCCAATCCAAAACACGTATGACACCGGATCAGATCTAGCGAATGCTTATCACACTTATGGCATCCTTTGGGAGCCAGACAAACTGACTTGGACTTACGATGGCAATGTCATTTTGAGTACAACAAAAGCACAATGGCAGACGATAAGTCATGCTGATTGGCCTTGCAACCAGCCTTATTATCTAATTTTCAACTTGGCGATCGGTGGAGACTTTGCAGGTAGCGTGAGCAACTCACTTTCTTCAGCTGACATGAAGATTGACTGGGTTCGTTACTCGAAGTACAACGGTTATGGGACGGTGAAATTCAAGTAAAGATCCTTGAGTCTTTCTTGCCTACTGGTCCATTAGATTTTTAGGCGATTTCTCGGTAGCGTTTGGGACGGAGGATTCGCCTAGTGGCCTATGGCGCTCGCTTGGAAAGCGGGTTGGGTTAACGCCCTCAGGGGTTCGAACCCCCTATCCTCCGCCAGACAAAGGCACCCATTCGTGGGTGCCTTTTCGTCTAGTCTTCACAAAGGAGCTAGCAACAGACTCAACTGTTGAACATAGAATAAGAACAAGCCCCTCGCATGGTGGCATCCTGTGAACCTCCCCAGGGCCGGAAGGCAGCAAGGATAAACAGGCACTGTTAGGTATGCGGGGGGTCCTTCTTGTCTCAAAGGTCACCCATAGCGACTACTCTCTTGAGTATGAGCTTGGCCCTTTACCGCAAATATCGACCTGGTCGATTTGTCGACGTCATCGGGCAACAACATGTCACTGAACCATTGATGCGCGCTTTGAATAACGATCGACTGCATCATGCTTATTTATTCACTGGACCTCGTGGATGTGGCAAAACCTCATCAGCACGCATCATGGCAAGGTCGATGAATTGCGAACAGGGACCGACCGCCACACCATGTGAAGTCTGTCAATCATGTATCGAGCTTGCACCTAATGGCACAGGTTCGATTGATGTAATTGAAATCGATGCGGCAACTTATCGTGGTATCGAAGATGCGAAGGAATTGCGTGAGCGCGCTGTTTATGCGCCAGTAACTTCGCGTTACAAGGTTTACATCATCGATGAGGCCCACCAGTTGACTCGTGATGCGTTTAACGTGCTGCTAAAACTTGTAGAAGAACCACCACCTCATCTTCGTTTTATCTTCGCAACCACTGAGCCAGACAAAATTATTCCAACTCTTCGCTCGCGGACCCATCACTATCCATTTCGATTAGTCTCGGCAAAAACATTGCAGGAACACATAGTCAAAATGTGTGAAAGTGAAGGAATTGCAGCAGATCCTGCAGCGCTTGCTTTGATTGCTCGAGCGGGTGCTGGTTCAGTGCGAGATTCGCAATCCGTGCTCGGCCAGATAATTGCCGGTGCTGGTCCTGAAGGTGTGACTTATTCCGATACGGTTACGCAACTTGGATTCACTGACGAGGCATTGCTAAGCAGAGTCGTAGGAGCAATTGCTAATGCCGATGGCGCGGAGTTGTTTTCCTTAGTTGATGAGGTTGTCTCCTCAGGACATGAGCCGCGCAGATTTGCCAATGATCTTTTAGAGCGGCTTCGTGATCTAGTTGTTGTCACGCAGGTTCCTGATTCAGCATCTTCTGGGTTATTCGATATTCCAGCAGAACAAATTGAAGATTTAGAAAAGCAGGCAAAACTCTTCACAGCTGCCCAGCTTGTGCGAGTTGCAGATCTAGTAAGTTCTGGTCTTTCGGAATTGAGAGGAGCCGCTGCCCCTCGATTGCAACTTGAACTTCTGGCAGCTCGTTTAGTCATTCCAGCAGTTTCTCAAGACCTAGAAGAACGAGTCGCGAATCTTGAAAAAGGCGGAACAGTTGCATCAGTGCGACCGAGTGCTAATAGGGAACCAGTCGTAACTAGTGAAACGACAGTTGCTGCGCCCCAGAAAGAGACAGCGGTAGCCGAGCCAACTCAACAAATTGCACCGCCACCTGGGCGCCCAGTCACTGTGACTCCAGTTAAGACTGTCGCACCAGCGCCAGCGAGCAAACCAGCGGCGGCTCCACCACTTAAGCCGTCTCAAGTAACTAGTGCTCCAGCGGTGGTTGAGGCAGATGTTTCGGCAAGTGCGCCCAAAGCTCTGGGTGAGCTTACTATCGAGCAAATTAAGCATGCTTGGCCTGCTGTTGTTGCAAATATTCAAGAGCAAAGCAAAGTTTCGCACATGCTTATCCGTGACACTTCGCCATTATCAATTGGATCTGATGGGGTGCTTGCTGTTGCGTTTACCAATGCCAATAACATTCAAGGCGCAACTTTGGGTGGGCATGATTTGCGTCTTGCTACAGCGGTCTTGGAAGTTCTGAAGGCAGAGGTTCGTATTGAGTTTGTGCTTGATGGAACGCGAGCCACTGTAAAAGAAATCATCATGGAAGAAAGTACTGATTCTGGCGATGCCAGTCCTGATGACGAGTCGATTCCTGAAAGATCAGCCATCGACATGGTGACGAACATCATGGGTGGAAAAATTATCGGCGAGAGTCCACGCGAATAATGAGCAGTATGTACGAAGGCATCGTCCAGGACCTGATTGATGAGTTTGCTCGTCTGCCTGGGGTAGGCCCAAAAGGCGCATCTAGAATCGCATTCCATATTCTCAATGCCGATGATGAAACTGTCGCGAGATTGGCACATGTCCTTATCGAAGTAAAAGATAAAGCCCGCTTTTGTCGCAGTTGTTTCAATGTGGCTCAAGATGACTTATGTCGCATATGTGCAGATAGCCGCAGGGATCAAAGCATCCTGTGTGTGGTGGAAGAGCCGAAAGATGTCATGGCCGTGGAACGTAGCCGTGAATTTCGGGGGCGGTATCACGTGCTCGGTGGAGCGATTAGTCCTATCGATGGAATAGGCCCTGATGACCTGCGCATTTCAGAGTTAGTCGCACGCTTGGCTGACACTGGCATCGCTGAGATTATTCTGGCCACGGACCCGAACCTTGAAGGCGAGGCTACGGCAACATATCTAACGCGCCTGATCTCTCCTTTGGGTATGAAAATAACCCGCTTAGCGAGCGGGCTGCCCGTAGGTGGAGACCTTGAATATGCGGATGAAG
The DNA here is from genome assembly GCA_903907835.1 of uncultured Actinomycetes bacterium. Lineage (GTDB taxonomy): Bacteria > Actinomycetota > Actinomycetes > S36-B12 > UBA5976 > UBA5976. The sequence goes on along the minus strand of CAIVPQ010000062.1, from coordinate 889 downwards.
TGACTCTCGGGCGCGCATTTGTAGGTCGTCGCCAAGTAAGTCCCTAAATAAAACCCGTCCACATTATGGACATACCGTCCTAATGGTGAGATGACCTTTAGAATTAGCCATTATGAGCTTGATCGTTGCAAAGTTTGGTGGATCCTCGGTAGCAGATGCACCTAGTGTCTTGCGAGTCGCCAAACGTGTTGTGGACGCTAAAAATGCAGGCAATCAGATCGTGGTTGTCGTCTCAGCAATGGGCGATACCACCGATGAACTTCTCGATCTAGCCCAACAGGTTTCCCCAAATCCACCAGGTCGCGAACTCGACATGCTCTTGACCTCTGGGGAACGCATATCGATGGCAGTTCTGGCGATGGCAATTAATGATTTAGGCGTTGAGGCTCGGTCATACACCGGATCTCAAGCTGGTCTAATCACTGATTCAAAGCATGGCAAGGCACGCATTATCGATGTGACTCCGAGTCGAATTCTGGAAGCCCTCAATGATGGCGCCATCCCAATCGTCGCGGGATTCCAAGGCGTTGCCCAAGACACCAAGGACATAACAACATTAGGTCGAGGTGGGTCGGACACAACCGCAGTTGCTCTGGCGGCAGCCCTTGATGCAGATGTCTGTGAAATCTATACAGATGTTGATGGTATTTTTTCAGCAGATCCACGAATTGCGCCAAGCGCTCGACAAGTTCCGCGCATCACGTATGACGAGATGATGGAGCTAGCGGCAGCAGGCGCCAAAGTTTTGCATCTGCGCTGTGTCGAATACGCCAAGCGCTTCGACGTCCCAATACACGTTCGATCCTCCTTTTCGGATAAAGAAGGAACCTTTGTTATTGCTGATTTAGAAGATCAGTCCAAGTTAGTGAATCTTTCCAAGCAAGGAGTC
>CAIVPQ010000061.1 GCA_903907835.1 uncultured Actinomycetes bacterium | reverse complement strand
GTATTTCTCACTTGAAGCGCCATTTCTCGGGACAACACAGATTGTTGTTTACACCGGCGCTGTGATGATGCTTTTCCTTTTCGTCTTGATGATTGTCGGTGTCGATTCGAGTGACTCACTGCTAGAAACAATCAAGGGACAGCGAATACTTGCAATCCTTTTCGCGTTTGCTTTCGGTGGAATGCTGGTCGCTGGTATCACAAGTAATGGACCGGCAAAAGTTGTTGGCTTAGCGGCGGCCAACACTGAAAGTGGCGGCAACATGCAGGGGCTTTCACAACTTATTTTCGGTAAGTATTTACTTGCTTTCGAAGTAACATCAGCATTGTTGATTACGGCTGCATTAGGCGCAATGGTTCTTGCTCATCGCGAGCGTTGGACTCCACGTAAGACACAAGACCAGTTGCAGCGTGAGCGCACACTAAGTGGTCACCCGACACCACTGCCAACCCCAGGTGTATTGGCTCGACATAATTCAGTCGACACCCCAGCGCTTCTTCCAGATGGCACAGCATCAGAAATTTCCTTGCCAGCTCCATTTCGTGGAACTAGTGAAGTTGAATCAGGTCCAAACGAGGTAACCAAGTGAATCCAAACAATTACCTAGTCCTTGCCGCCATTCTTTTTACGATTGGCGCACTTGGGGTGTTAGTTCGCCGAAATGCAATCATCGTGTTCATGAGCGTCGAGATGATGCTCAACGCGGCAAACTTAGCCTTTGTTGCCGCCGCCCGTTCCACTGGAACTCTTGACGGCCAAGTTGCTGCATTCTTTGTAATGGTCGTTGCTGCCGCTGAAGTAGTAGTTGGCTTAGCAATCATCGTGACAATTTTCCGTACCCGTCGCTCGGCTTCAATTGATGAAGCCAGTCTGCTTAAGTACTAAGGAATAGGTATGACTGCTGCTCTCATTGGCTTGCCGCTTTTTGGCGCTGCCACACTCTTACTAGGTGGACGACGGACCAACGCTTGGGGACATTTCTTCGCCGTTGCAATGTCAGCATCATCGTTCTTCGTCGGCATCTTCCTATTCATCCAAATGTTGGGACGAAGCGGCGAAGAACGCGAGGCTGGTCAACACTTTTTCGATTGGATCAGCGTTGGCACATTTCATGTGCCGTTCGGGTTGCACATAGACCAGTTATCTATGGTTTTCGTGCTGCTGATTACTGGCGTTGGAACGCTTATTCACATTTACTCAATCGGCTACATGGAGCATGACCCAAATCGTCGTCGTTTCTTTGCCTATCTGAATCTCTTCGTCGCAGCGATGTTGCTGTTAGTTCTGGCTGATAACTACCTTTTGCTTTACGTGGGTTGGGAAGGCGTAGGCCTTGCCTCATACTTGCTAATCAGTTTCTACCAACACAAGCCATCCGCAGCAGCTGCTGGTAAAAAGGCATTCATCGTTAACCGTGTTGGAGACGTTGGTCTTTCAATTGCCGTCATGCTGATGTTCGTAACGTTCGGCACCGTCACTTTTGAAGGTGTTGCAGCTGGTGCGCCAGAAGCAGCACCGAGTCATGTCACTTGGATCGGTTTAGCCCTGCTACTTGCCGCTTGTGGCAAGAGCGCGCAGTTCCCATTGCAATCTTGGTTGTTAGATGCGATGGAAGGCCCGACTCCGGTGTCTGCACTCATCCACGCAGCGACCATGGTTACCGCTGGCGTCTACCTAATCACTCGCGCACATGCCATCTTTGACCTTTCCTCGACCGCACGAACTGCGGTGGTAACTATCGGTGCTATCACTTTGCTACTCGGTGCCTTCATCGGTACGGCAAAGGATGACATCAAAAAGGGACTTGCTGGTTCAACTATGAGCCAGATCGGTTACATGATTTTGGCCGCTGGTCTTGGTCCAGCTGGTTACGTTTTTGCGATCTTCCACCTACTTACTCATGGTCTTTTCAAAGCAGGACTATTCCTTGGGGCAGGATCGGTAATGCATGGCATGAACGATGATGTGAACATGCGTCACTACGGCGCACTGCGTACCGCGATGAAAATCACCTACGCAACATTTGGTCTCGGATACCTAGCAATTATTGGAGTCCCACCATTTTCCGGCTTCTGGAGTAAGGATGAAATCATCCATGCGGCCTTTGGGCAAAACATTTACATCGGACTGGCAACTCTGCTTGGAGCAGGTGTCACTGCGTTCTATATGACTCGCATGATGGCAATGACATTCTTTGGCGAGGCTCGTTGGGAAAAAGGTGTTCATCCGCATGAGTCACCAGCAACAATGACTGCACCGATGCTGATTCTGGCTCTTGGTTCTGCATTCGGCGGCTTGCTCCTTATGTTTGTCGGCGACATAGAGGGCTGGCTTGAGCCAATTGTCGGTATCGGCCATTCGGATCATGCGGTATCAAATACGATTCTGATTCCAGTCACTCTCTTGGTCGTCCTTGTCGGAGCAGGCTACGGCTGGATGACTTATGGTCGTCGCCCAGTTCCAGTTGTTGCCCCAGAGCATGTCTCATTGCTAACCCGCGCAGCGCGCGCAGATGCATACGGTGATGCGCTTAATGAAGCAGTATTCATGCGTCCTGGTCAGTACCTAACTCGCGCACTTGTGTGGTTTGATTCCAAGGCAATCGACGGAACTATTGGTGGACTATCCGCGGCTATCGGTGGATTATCTGCCCGCGGACGCAAACTTCAAAATGGTTATGCCCGATCGTATGCATTGACCATGCTTGGCGGAGCCGTATTGATTGCATTCGTTCTACTTCTAGTGAGGCTCTAACCATGTTGACCATCTTGATGCTGATCCCACTACTTGGATCGATTGCAGTTTTCGCGCTTCCGGCTGCGCGAGAGACGCTAGCTAAGCAAATAGCACTTGGAATCTCGATAGTTACCGCCTGCGGGGCTGTCTTTCTAACCACGCGACTATCAGGTCTTGGTGGCGGATTTGCTGTCACCGAAAAACACGAGTGGATTCCCGCTTTTGGAATTTCTTGGTCGTTAGGTATTGATGGAATCGCCGGCGTATTAATCGTCATGGCAACTTTGCTCGTGCCACTTGTGATTATTGCTGGCTGGAATGATGTTGAAAAAATCGGTCGCGGAACAGTAAAGGGATTCTTCTCCCTTATCTTGATTCTTGAAGTCTTTATGATTGGTGTCTTTGCGGCTACTGATTTGTTCCTGTTCTATGTTTTCTTCGAAGCGATGTTAGTCCCGGTCTACTTCCTAATCGGTCGATTTGGTGGACCACAACGTGCATATGCAGCAATGAAGTTCTTGTTGTATTCACTTGTTGGCGGATTGTTCATGCTGGCTTCATTGATTGGTTTGTATGTCGTTTCAGCACGCCAACTCGGACAAGGAACATTCGATTTCTTTGCGTTAGCAAACATGAGTATTGATCCGGCCACTCAAAAGATTTTGTTCCTCGGTTTCTTCTTTGCTTTTGCAATCAAAGCGCCAATGGTTCCTTTCCACACTTGGCTACCTGACGCAGCCGCAGAATCAACACCAGGAACTTCAACTTTGCTTGTTGGTGTCTTGGATAAGGTCGGAACTTTCGGAATGATCCGAATTTTGTTGCCGATTTTCCCTGAGGCAAGTAAGTACTACACGCCGATAATTATCATCTTGGCGGTAATCAGTATTTTCTATGGTGCGCTTTTGGCAATTGGTCAGACAGACATGATGCGACTAATCGCATTCTCGTCTGTGTCTCACTTTGGATTCATTGTCATGGGTATTTTCGCCATGACCTCACAAAGTATGAGTGGCGCTACTTTCTACATGGTCAACCATGGTTTCTCAACGGGAGCTCTATTCCTTGTTGTTGGTTTCCTCGTTTCGCGTCGAGGTTCAAAGAAGATCGAAGACTTTGGTGGAGTTTCCAAAGTTGCCCCAGTGCTTGCTGGCGTCTTTTTAATCTCAGGCCTTTCATCTTTAGCGCTGCCAGGGCTTTCCAGCTTCGTATCTGAGTTTTTGGTTCTGCTTGGAACCTTTAGTGTCTATAAAGACGTAGCGATTATTGCGACCTTTGGCATTGTGCTGGCTGCTTTCTACATTCTTTGGATGTATCAGCGCACAATGACTGGTGTTCCATCAACTGAGGTAACAGAGACTGTGACTGAGATTACAAAGCGCGAACTAGCAGCAATCGTGCCAATCTTGGCTGTCATTATTGGCCTGGGCATCTTCCCGCAGGTCGCATTGAAAGTTATTAATCCAACTGTGAATCAGATTCAAACTCACGTTGGTTTGTTTGATCCAGTGGCAAGCACAACTCCTTCAGAAAGTGGCTCATGAAGAATTCATTTGAGTACGCAGCATTAGCGCCAATTGTAGTTTTGCTTGGCGCTGGAGTTTTCTCCATCCTGATTGAAGCATTTGTCCCTCGTACATCGCGACGTATCTGCCAGTTGTTCTTAGTCCTTGGCAGTCTGGCTCTGTCATTTGGCTATGTACTGATCAACGCCACAAAAACACTAGTCGGCGATCCTGCTACCAATGGTGGTCAAACTCATGGCCTTCGTCAGTTTGCGGTCAATGGCGCGACGGTAATTGATGGTGCAGGTTTGTTCCTACAAGGCACTTTGATTCTGATTGCATTTGTTGCCGCTTTGCTACTTGCTGAAAATCAAGTCGATCCGCAAGGCGATGCTTTTGCAGCGCGATCATCAACCTTGCCCGGTAGCGAAGATGAACGTCAGTTTACTGCCCAAGGTTGGACTCAGACTGAGATTTGGCCATTGTTCTTATTCTGCGTTGGTGGCATGGTCTTGTTCCCAGTTGCCAATGACTTCTTAACAATGTTTGTCGCACTAGAAGTATTCTCGCTACCGCTATACCTAATGGCCGGAATGGCACGTCGTCGCAGATTGCTAAGCCAAGAGGCGTCCCTGAAGTATTTTGTGCTGGGCGCATTCTCTAGTGCATTTTTCCTATTTGGATCGGCACTCATTTACGCAGTGACCGCGACTATGAACTTCGGTCAAGTATCCATCGCATTAGAAAATGCCGGACAAGACACTTTGGTCATAACCGGAATCGGAATGATTGCAGTTGGCTTGCTATTCAAAGTTGGCGCTGTGCCATTCCACCAGTGGACACCTGATGTTTACCAAGGATCACCAACTGCGTTAACTGCGTTCATGGGCGCTGCAACTAAGGTCGCCGCATTCGGAGCGTTGCTTCGTGTTTTCTATGTAGCTTTCGGTGGCATGCGTTGGGATTGGCGTCCGATGTTTTGGGTTGTCGCAATCTTGACGATGCTGATTGGATCCATCCTGGCAGTCACCCAAACAGACATTAAGCGAATGCTGGCATTCTCATCAATCGCGCACGCTGGCTTCTTGCTTCTTGGCGTGATTGCTACGAGTGCGAGCGGCCTTTCCAGCTCTTTGCTTTATCTTTTTGCCTACGGTTTCACGACTATTGGCTCATTCGCTGTAGTTTCACTAGTTCGTGATGCTGCCGGTGAAGCAACGCACTTATCGCAGTGGGCCGGACTTGGTAAAAAATCACCTGTCGTCGCCACCAGTTTTGCACTATTCTTGCTGGCGCTTGCTGGTATTCCATTAACAAGTGGATTTACTGGAAAGTTTGCGATTTTCACCGCTGCTATTGATGGCGGCGCAACTCCACTGGTAATCGTTGCAGTTATTGCTAGCGCAATTGCCGCATTCTTCTACGCTCGAGTAATTGTGTTGATGTTCTTCACTGAACCACCGGTTGATGGGCCAAATGTGGTAATTCCAAGTTGGTTTACCAAAATCGCAATTGGCGTGAGTGTGGCTGTTACTTTGTTAATCGGTGTTTTCCCTCAGCCACTGATTGATTTGATTGTTAGCTCGGGAATTTTCGCCAGCTAATTTTTATAACAGGCAATGTCTGCCTAATGATGCAAGGATGAAGTGTGACTGTGATGTTCCCCGCCGAATTAGCTTTGCTCGAAGCTAGATTAGCGACGGGTCTTGAGGCAATTGAAACTCGATTGCGCCAAGAAATCTCCAGCGAATACGAACTTGCGGATATCACTGCTCGACATTTAGTCGAAGCCGGCGGAAAGCGCTTCCGTCCACTTCTTGTCCTTCTGGCCGCACAGTTTGGTGATGATCAAGCCAGCGGTGTGGTCCCGGCTGCAGTTGTTGTTGAACTCACCCATCTGGCAACTTTGTATCACGACGATGTTATGGACGAAGCCGAAGTACGCAGAGGCGCACAGTCTGCGAATAGTCGCTGGGGTAATACCGTCGCGATTTTAAGTGGTGACTTCCTGTTCGCTCGTTCATCTAAATTACTTGCCGAACTTGGTCCACAAGCCGTGCGCGTTCAGGCAGAAACTTTCGAACGCCTAGTCATTGGTCAGTTGCGCGAAAGTGTTGGACCTAAAGCTGGGGAAGACCCAATCACACATCATCTTGGCGTACTCGCCGATAAGACTGGTTCGTTAATCGCAGCTGCTGGTCGTTATGGTGCGATGATGGCAGGCGTATCTGCTGAACTAACCAATGAAATCGCAAAGTTTGGCGAAAGCATCGGCATCGCATTCCAACTAAGCGATGACTTACTAGATATTGAGTCTGATAATTCGGGTAAAACTCCGGGTACTGATTTACGTGAAGGAATCAGGACCTTGCCAGTTTTGCTTGCGCTTAACGATCCGCGGACCAGTGAGACTCTACGAGACTTGCTCAGCCGCCCGCTTACAAATCATGTTGAGCATGCGCAAGCTTTGGCCGAACTAAGAGCACACCCTGCCATGGATCAAGCGCGAATTGTTCTTGATGAATGGATAGCTCGGGCAGTCACTGCCTTGGAGCCACTGCCTGATGGCGATGCAAAAACAGCCTTGCGCACTTTGTGCGACAGCATTGCGAACCGCAGTATTTAGTCCTAATTACTTAGGAAACGTCCCAAGTATCTTTGCCTTTTAACAATGAGCCAAGATTGCCAGGACCAGATTTAGTTTTAGCCTGATCTAGTTGCTCTCGCACAAGTCGGTCATATGAAGGTCGATGCACATCTCGGAAAACTCCGATTGGCGTATCTTGCAAAGTCTCTGGATGAGACAAGCGCGACAGGCTGAAAGCAAACGCAGGATCAGTTGCATGCGCATCATGAACCACGATTGAATCAGCATCGACATCAGCAACTGAAGCAACGCGCAAAGTGCCATTGTCATCGCGCACAACACATCTATCGCTGTTGGCGCCAAAGATAATCTTTTCACCATGCTCAAGGCGGATTGTTACATCATCTTTTCTTTCAGAATCTTTTAGTGGATCCCATGCGCCATCATTAAAGATGTTGCAGTTCTGATAAATCTCAATCAGTGCGGTACCTTCATGTGCGGCAGCTGCTCGCAAGACTGACTGTAAGTGCTGGCGGTCACTATCAATAGAGCGAGCAACGAAGGTGGCTTCCGCACCCAGAGCCACTGACAAAGGATTGAATGGATAATCAATCGAACCCATTGGTGTGCTCTTGGTGATTTTGCCAATTTCAGAAGTCGGTGAGTACTGACCCTTAGTCAATCCATAGATTCTGTTATTGAATAAAAGAATCTTGAGGTTCACATTACGGCGCAGGGCATGAATTAAGTGGTTACCACCGATGGAAAGTGCATCGCCGTCACCAGTGACTACCCACACCGAAAGGTCCGGGCGAGAAACTGAAAGCCCGGTAGCAATTGCTGGGGCGCGTCCATGAATTGAATGCATGCCGTAAGTGTTCATGTAATACGGGAAACGACTTGAACAACCAATGCCAGAAACAAAAACAATGTTTTCTTTTTTCACACCTAGTTCGGGCATGAAACTTTGCATGGCCGCCAAGATTGCATAGTCGCCACATCCAGGACACCAGCGAACCTCTTGGTCCGACTTGAAATCTTTAGCAGACTGCTTTGAGTCAGTTTTAGGTACGAGCGATAACGAGGCAAATGTCTCAGACACTTGAAATCACATCCTTGATGGCATCCATAAGTTCTTGTGTTTTGAAAGGTAAGCCTCGAACTTGGTTGTAACCAATCGCATCGACTAAATATTTTGCCCGCAAAAGTAATGAGAGCTGACCAAGATTCATCTCGGGGATGATCACCTTGTCGTAAGCCTTAAGTACGTCACCAGTATTTGCCGGGAATGGGTTTAAGTGGCGTAGATGAGCATGCGCAACATCTAGACCCTCAAGGCGCAACCTGCGACAAGCTGATTCAACCGGACCATAGGTTGAACCCCAGCCAATAACTAAGACTCTGGC
>CAIVPQ010000060.1 GCA_903907835.1 uncultured Actinomycetes bacterium | reverse complement strand
TCAGCTGCTGTTGATTACCTCCGTGCGCTTGGCATGGACAATGTGCAAGAACATGAGCATATGTTGACGCAGGCCGCACTTACCGCGCTATCTGCTATTCCCGGCGTTCGAATCATTGGCCCAACTGACACTAAAGATCGAGGCTCGGCGGTGTCCTTCGTTGTCGATGGCATTCATCCACATGATGTTGGTCAAGTTTTGGACGACCTTGGCATCGCTGTACGAGTTGGTCATCACTGTGCCTGGCCAGTTTGTCGCCGCTATGACGTACCTGCAACAACACGCGCAACTTTCTACATCTACAACGACCTAGACGATGTTGAGGCGCTTGTACAGGCTGTTGTTGCCGCTAAAGAATTTTTTGGAGCCTAGTTATGAAACTCGAGAGTCTCTATCAAGAAATAATCCTTGATCATTACAAGCATCCGCATGGAAAAGGTTTGGCTTCAGATTTTGCGAGTGAAGTGCATCACGTAAATCCGACTTGTGGGGACGAGATCACTCTTCGCGTTTCGATTGATTCGGCGAATCCAGAACATCTTTTAGTTTCATACGACGGTCAAGGCTGTTCAATTAGTCAGGCGTCGGCATCAATTCTGTTTGATCAGCTAAATGGCCAGAGTTTCGAGACTGGCGAAAAGGCCGTTGAGCACATGATTGCGATGATGCAGCGTACGCAAGAACCTGATGAAGATATCCTTGGCGACGGCATTGCTCTAGTTGGAGTTGCCCAATATCCTGCACGAGTTAAATGTGCCCTACTTTCTTGGATGGCCTGGAAAGATGCGGCAATTCAAGCTGGCGCAGAAGTATCAGCGAATACCAAAATTGCTAATTCAACCGAACTCGGAGAAGGTAAGTAAATGGATATCCTTAAAGAAGATGATGTTTTCGAGTTAATGCGAGATGTAGTTGATCCTGAATTGGGGATTAACGTCGTTGACCTTGGTTTGGTTTACGCAGTAACTGTCGATGACACCAACATTGCGACAATCGACATGACCCTTACCTCTGCGGCGTGCCCGTTGACGGATGTAATCGAGGATCAAACAAGAGCCGCTCTTGACGGTCACTTAACAGACTTCAAACTCAACTGGGTTTGGATGCCACCATGGGGTCCAGACAAAATCACTGATGAGGGCCGCGAAATGCTGCGAGCTCTAGGGTTTAATCTCTAATAACACTTTTCATGGTCGCTGAGATTCTAAAACGGTGGCGGATCAGGGTCATGTTTGATGCCAGGTTCATCAACTAACCGATGCACCGATCTCTCAAGCTGGATTTGCCCCGGCAAAGTCCAATGGGCTCTTCCATCTGAGGCGATTTCGTATTGCCATTCACCATGAGTTTTCAGTAGGTGATGAGTGCGACAAAGCGCAGCAAGGTTTGCTTGACTGGTATTTCCACCAGAATCCCATGACCTGGTGTGGTCCAGGTCGCAATATCGAGCATTGCGAACACAACCTGGGGCGCGACAAGTGTTATCTCGCATTTTCACATGCTGTCGCAAATTCTTGGGTGGTCGATAAGTTTGCCGACCAAAATCAAGTAGGCCACCAGTATCTGGATCGAACAAAATTCGCCTGAATTTTGCATCCGCTAGTACGCCGAGCAACGCATGGCCTTCAACGAGTAGACCTGTGGTGCTAATCTCGCCGACAATCTGATTAGAAACCTTGGGGTCCAATACTTGTGTTTCGCTCAGACCATTTCCGACAGTCAGCTCAGGGTTTTTTCTGCACATACCTGATTGGCTGCTTGTTGCTTTGGTCAGATCTGACAATGAAACAAGAATTTGCAATTCGGCTGTCGCGTTTCTCAATTCAGGCGACAATTCACAGGTTCCATCGATAATTCCAACAAAGGCATCAGCCATTTTCTGTTCCATTGACCCAGTAAGAAGCGGATCATTCTTAGCTGCATGGTTGAGCACTTGCCAAACGCGTGAGGCTTCTAGCGCAGGAAGGTAGGCATTAAGCCACGCCATTTGATCTCCGGCGGGAGTTAGAGTGACAGTTCTTTCTTCTTGGGCATTCAAATTCGATTCAACAGATGCCATTGGCGACATCCGGGCGACGGTTAGATTCACCCTGCGCCTAAGTTGGCTGACATTTAATTCGCCCGCTCGTTGCAGCACTCTATTCTGAAACCGTTGCCAGATTTTGACTGACATTTCCTGCTCGGCATTGTTAAACCGGCGCCGTAAGTCACTAGCACCATCACAGATGATGCGTGACTTGTAGGCGGTTAAGGTTCCATCAGCGAGGGCAGATTGCACCTGAGGTAGTTGCGCTACAAATAGGCGTGAATTGTTGACCAAATTGCGGCTTGCGTGCGGAGAGATTCCCAGAACTGCTGCTAATTCAATTGAACGAATGTCATACACAGAATTACTTCGACCATTAACTGTCTTGCTAAGCGATATTGGTTCGGTACCTACTGCAGCAACAGTTAGAACATTTCGCATTGATTCAGACCATGAAACAAGTTGATCAATTTGTTTTAACGCCTCAAGTAAGTCAATTCTGCAGGAATCTGGTTGGACCGGAACGACACCGTTTAGATGTGCTACAGACTCGCCAATGTTAGTGACTAGCTCATGGATTAAATCCAAGCTTGGAGATTGAAACTCCACTGCGTGAACGGTCATAACTTGGTCCTTACGAGTATGAAAAATTCGGGAAACCACATCGAATTTTCGACGGTTTTAACTCGTATTCGTCAGCATGATGTTCACAACTGGAACTAACTCGTAATCCCTTAACCGTAGAACAAGGCACTGACATATTTGGACAATTTTCACGTAATTGCCAAAATTTCTTGGAAAAATCAAAAGAATTTTCTGACCAAACGACATCGGGGTTCAGGTTAATAAACCGCAGGTAGAATAGGGGAAGCGGTCGATTTGGGCGCATAGCGCACAACCGCCATTTATTTAGAACGGATTCTTACCCACAGTGCTCCAGGCAACAGATATCGAACTACGCGCTGGCGCCGAACTATTGGTTTCAGGCGCGAATTT
>CAIVPQ010000059.1 GCA_903907835.1 uncultured Actinomycetes bacterium | reverse complement strand
CTTGATTTAGTTGTTGTTGCAACTCCGCCAAATGTCGTCTCAGGTGTTATCCGCCAAATCGCTAAGTCCCACCCAAATGCAGTCATCACTGATGTTGCCAGCGTCAAAGGTTCTATTTTTGCTGATTTAGCTGGTGAGCCAGTTGATGTCTTGCGCAGGATTGTTGGCGGTCACCCAATGGCTGGTCGTGAAGTCTCAGGTTCTGCTGGTGCTAAAGCAAATCTGTTTGTTGATCGACCTTGGGTGATTACCCGTAATTCAGTGACCGATGAAAGTGCATTTGAATTGGTTAACGATTTGGCCTTAACGCTAGGCGCGATGCCAATCCAGCGCAGTAGCGATGAGCACGATAAGGCTGTTGCCCTAATCTCGCACACGCCACAAGTTGTCGCTTCGGTCCTAGCGAGTCAATTGATAGGCGCTCCTGATTCGCACGTGGAGATGGCTGGACAAGGCATCCGAGACACGATTCGAATTGCTGCATCCGATTCGCATTTGTGGTCGGAGATTTTGACCAGTAATGCAGAAGAAGTTGTTACACGAGTTAATGCAGTGGCTGATGGCCTGCATGCTATTGCGCTAGCTCTATCGCTAGGAGATGTAGACAAGGTAGCCAGCATTCTGGCTCAAGGCAATCTTGGGCAACAGCGTCTTCCTGGAAAACATGGTTCTGGTGTGCTCGCGGATGCAACTGTGTTAGTCCGATTGGCTGATAAGCCGGGAGAGTTAGCGCGCCTTTTTGCTGTTGCGGCAAAGGCCGAAGTCAACCTAGAAGATGTGCGAATAGATCATTCCCTTGGCCGAATGACTGGACTAGTAGAACTAACTGTGGCTAAAGGATCTGCTGCGGCCTTGGAATCTGCGCTTGAAGCAGAGGGCTTTAGCGTTATCGCCTGACAAGTAGACTGTCCTTATGTCTAAGCGCTTGGTTATCGCAATTGACGGACCAAGTGGCTCAGGAAAATCGAGTGTCGCTCGGGCCGTTGCCAGGGCACTTGAACTGGATTATTTAGATACCGGCGCTATGTATCGCGCGGTAACTTGGTTTATCCAAGACAAAGGTGTCAGCATAACTGATCCTCAGGCAATCGCCGAGAATTTATCTGGGCTATCAATCACGCCTAGTATCAACCCTGACATAGAGAGAATTCTTGTTGGCGAAACTGACGTCACAACAATTATTCGCGAGCAAGATGTTACTTCTGGTGTCAGTTATGTAAGCGCTGTGCCAGAGGTTCGTTTGCTATTGGTTCAACTTCAACGTGAGGTTGTTGAAGCCTCAAGCCAAGGCGCTGTGGTTGAAGGTCGAGATATTGGTTCAGTTGTGTTACCAGATGCAGATTTAAAAGTTTTTCTCACAGCTGACGAACTAGCGCGAGCGCAGCGAAGAGCCGCTCAAGTGGCTGAAGATGTGGAAAAGACTAAGGCCCAACTACTGCATCGTGATCATGCAGATAGCACTCGAACAGTTTCGCCATTCACGCAAAATGATGGCGCAATTGTTGTTGACACCACACACATGGAATTGACGGAAGTAGTCGAACACATTTTGCAACTAGTAGCGGAGCAGGCATGACGGAAAGAAACGAACCACACATTTACGATGTGGCTGGTGAAGCAATTGAGCTCGGTGACGAAATTGATCTGCCTGATAACTGGGAAGATTTAAGTGACGATGATTATCAGGCGCTTCTAGACCGCTTAGGCATTGCTCGTGATGAAGTTGAAGAAGAAGTCAGTAACTCTCACAATTGGCCCGTAGTCGCAATCGTTGGTCGTCCGAATGTTGGTAAATCCACTTTGGTAAACCGCATCATCGGTCGTCGTGAAGCAGTGGTCGAAGATCGTCCTGGTGTCACTCGTGACCGAGTGCGTTATGAAACGGAATGGAATGGTGTTCCATTTATCGTCATTGATACCGGTGGCTGGGAACATGACGCGATTGGTCTTAGCGGGCAGGTTTCAGCGCAAGCAGAATCCGCCATGCTCAACAGTGACGTTGTGATGTTTATCGTTGATGCTTCAGTTGGTGCGACGAATGAAGATGAAGCGATTGTGCGAGTGCT
>CAIVPQ010000058.1 GCA_903907835.1 uncultured Actinomycetes bacterium | reverse complement strand
GTTCGATATGCAATTGGAAGTACAAATGTGATGTCATATCGCGTTACTTCAGGCACTGGTCAACCTGTGGCTGGCAAGACGATCACATTCCTAATGGGCAAGACTTATAGCGGATCAACGGCCAAAGTTAATGTTGGCTACGTTAATTCAACTGGAGAGCAAGCCTCTGTCACTGGTGTTACTGACGCAAATGGCAACGTGAGTTTCTCACTTGTTAACACAGATAACTCAGCAGGCCAGGCTACCTTCACTCAGGTGTCGGCTTATGTAAATGATTCGAATTGGGATACTGTTGACATTCTTGATGTTTACTTCGATCCAACATCAACCCCGACTCCAACCCCGACTCCAACTCCAACATCGATTGGAGCCAACTGTAGTGGTGTCGCAGAGTCATTTATCGTTGGTGAAAGTTTTGATAAATTGAGCGTGGTTGGTAACGGAACTAAAAAGATATATACAACTGGCACTGTCTGGGACAACAACAATTCGATACTAACTTTCACTTATGCGGATCCAACTTTGGCCTGTAAGTCGATTCAAGTCACTTTTTATGACTTCTCAAACGGTTTAAGTCTGACTCTTGATAAGAATGCATCAGGCACGAGTTCAACCGCTTGTAATCCGGGACCAGCTGCGGGGAATGGCTGTTACGTGCGATTAGACGGTAATGGTTCCGCTTCGTTTAACGTAAATGTTGCCAATACCGTTGGTAAGTCATTCTCATACATTTTGGTAGGACCAGCTTGGTCATCCGCACCACTTGGCGGGATAGGTAAAATCACATTCCTTGGGGATGGGTCCACTCCAGTGGTGACTCCCACTCCAACACCAGCACCTTCCACGACACCAATCACAGGCACTGGCACTTTGGACCTATTGTGGTCAGATGAATTTACTGGAGCAGCTGGATCATCTCCATCCTCAAGCAAGTGGTTCACCACAATCGGTGATGGCTGCGCAGCCCCTGATAGTAACTGTGGTTGGGGCAATGGTGAACGCCAATGGTACGACAGCAATTCAAATAGGTTAGATGGATCTACTGATGGGAATCTAATCATCACAGCGACACGATCTACCGATACTCAAAATTGCTACTACGGAAGATGTGATTGGAAGAGCGGCAAGCTCACCACGAACGGCAAAGTTAGTTTCACATATGGGTATCTAGAAACAAGGCTTAAGATTCCGGCAGGCGCTGGAGCGTGGCCAGCATTCTGGATGTTGGGCACAGATATTTACACCAACCCTTGGCCACGTTCAGGTGAGATTGACATCATGGAAAATCTTTTGTCTGATCCGTACACCAACTGGGGAACTGCTCATTTTGCTGACGCCGGTGGGGGACGAATAATGGCTCCAGGCGGTAACACAGTAAATCTGGGTGTCAGGTTAGCTGACGCATATCACACATACGGAATTTTGTGGAAGCCTGGATCAATCACATGGTTTATCGATGGCATCTCTCGTTACACCCTGTACGCATCTGATTACCCAACATCCCAGTGGCCATTTGGTAAAACCGCTACAGATACGCCTAAGTTCTACGCAATCTTAAATGTTGCAATGGGCGGAATTGGTGGAGAAATCCCTGCTTCACTCAATTCAACAGCAATGACTGTGGACTATGTGCGCTATTACAAGGCAAATGGTCAGGGCACTTTAAATACGCCTTAGGTTATTGATCTGTAGTTTGAGTTGTGTGCTTGAGGGTACATTTCTGTAGATTTAGAAAGAATAAAGAAGGGTTTGAAAATGGTGCAACATCTGCGCAAGTTGATCTTCTTGTTGGTGGGTTCGCTGCTACTTGTTTCCATCAGCGCATCAAGCCAGGCGATTGCAGATGTACCTAGCGCACCAAGCTCTCCATTGTCAGTTTCGACGGTTAGAGGCAATGGCAGCGCCACTGTGACTTGGGCTGGGTCAGAAACTGATGGCGGATCAGTTATCACCTCTTATTTGGTTGTTGCCACTGCATCAGACACGACGAAAAGTGTTACTGCCACAGGCGCTCAAAGAAGTGTTGTTATTCCGGCGCTAAGCAATGGCACCACTTATTCTGTATCAGTTATTGCCAGGAATGCGGTGGGGGATTCTTTACCATCTCAAGCAGTTTCAGTTGTGCCATCCACAGCAGCAGCAAAGACTCCAGCAGCCCCCGTTGTTTCTGCACTTGACACTAAAGTAAGCCGACAGGTGAGCGTGACCTATTCCCTCGGGCTCAATAATGGAGCCACTATTACTTCGGTCGAGTATTCGTTAGATGCAGGGCTAAGTTGGTCGCCGGCAACGGCTAGCCCCTTAGTTATTTCCGGGCTAGCTAATGCAGTTACCTATTCGCTTAGGTTGCGAGCAATTAATAAAATTGGTCCAGGATCGATTGCGACTAAGGCAATTAAGGCAGTTGCTGCAACAAACACTGTGACATTCTTGCAGCCTGAGGCGATGGTTTACGGTGCTACAAATCAAGTGTTGGTGGCATCTTCTACTCTTGGAACTGTTGATTTGGCAAGTACCACACCAACCATTTGTGCGGTTACTGATGGTGCACTAGAGGCATTAGCCAGTGGCAGTTGCAGGATAACAGCCAGTTCGTCAGGCGACTTAGTTTTCAGCGCGGCCAAATCTGTTACTAGAACAGTCAAAATCGCCAAAGCCTCACAAGTAATTGCTTTCCCACCTATGACAGCAATGGTTCTTGGTGGTTTAGATCAGACGATATCCGCCAACACCCCGAGTGGTGATGCAACATTGGTCACCAGCACCCCAACTATTTGCTCGGTTAGTGCTGGAGTTGTGCATGCAATTAAAGTTGGCATATGCACAATAAAGGCGACAAAACTAACAGATTCTAAATATCTAGTGGCTGTGGCAGTTACCCGCTCAGCTGTAGTTTCAGTTGCCGTTGTCACTCCGACTCCGACTCCGACTCCGACTCCGACTCCGACTCCGACTCCGACTCCGACTCCGACTCCGACACCGACTCCGACTCCGACTCCGACTCCGACACCGACTCCATCTGTAACACCTACTCCAGTGATTCCTGCAGTGGTCAACATCAGACTAACTAGTGCGGATAAGGCCTCGATGACTGATAAGACTGCTTGGTGGACTAATGAAGCCGCGTCTTACAGTTGGGTTAAATTTGTTGAAGCAGGTGCGACCCTAGATTTGAATTATCGGGTGACCAATGCTGCTGGGTCTCCAATTGTGAATGCGTTGGTAACTTTAACTACCTCTCGCGCGATTGCCACTTTCACTGGGAACTTGACGGCACGCACAAATGCTTCAGGTATCGCCACATTCACTTTGCTCAACACAACGCCAAACGATCTAGCAGAAGTGCGACCTTTTTCACCAAGTTCCATGGCGTATTGGGATGACTCGCGTACAGTCGCACCTGAGGTCAAATTTGATTTCACGCCAGGAGTTGGGGCCACTACCGAACACATCGACCGGGTCTGGACACATACGGTCAAAGCCGCAGGGAGCACATTCACTAAATCACTTCTTTGGTCTGAAGAGTTCTCGGGATCGGCAAACTCTGCCCCTTCATCATCCGTTTGGAATGTTGAGACAGGCAATGGGTCTTATGGTTGGGGAAATGCCGAGAGGCAAAGTTACAGTTCGGCTGCCAATCGTCAAGATGGTTCAACTGCTGGAAATCTGAACATTACTGCGACTCGACTTTCATCATCAACGACTAGCACTTGTTGGTACGGAAAGTGCGAATGGTCAAGCGGCAGAATCACGACCCAGAACAAGGTCAGTTTTACCTATGGATATCTAGAAGCGCGAATCAAGGTCCCTGCCGGAGTTGGCACTTGGCCAGCATTCTGGACTCTGGGTACCAACATAGGCTCGGTCTCTTGGCCAGCATGTGGCGAAATTGATGTGATGGAAGCAGTTGGCAAGGACCCAAGGTTGCATCAGGGGACTGTGCACATGACAACCTCAACTGGCGGTCATGATTACTTCTATGGCACAGCAGTTATGCCTGAAGACCTATCCGCCGGATATCACACCTTTGGGGTTCGCTGGATGCCGACATCGCTTGAGTGGTACATAGATGGGGAGCATTTCTTCACAGTAAATAAGTCTGGGGTAGGGACGAACGCTTGGCCGTTTGGTCCTGCGGCAAATGGGTCTGCGCCAAAGCAATTCGCCATTTTGAATCTCGCTATGGGAGGCACTCTCGGAGGCCCTGTTGCGAGCTCATTGACCTCTGCCACCATGGCCATTGATTATGTTCGTTATTATTCTGCAAACGGGCTAGGTACTGTTAATTACAATTAAGTTTTACCGTTAGCAAATTTTCATGGATGAAAAACGAGGAATTTTGAAAAACATTTTTGCACTTAGTCCTGGCCGAGCAGGCTCAATGTCGTTCGCTAATGCATGCTCGCACCTGGAAAATTACACATCTGCTCATGAATCTTTAGTCGATCAGATTGGAACGGCTCGGTTCGCCTATCCAGAAAACCACATTGAGGCTGATAATCGACTTACTTGGCATCTGGGTCAGTTAGCGCAGAAGTATGACCCACAAGATGTTTTCTATGCGCATTTAACTCGGGATCCCGAGAAGATTGCCCAAAGTTATTTCAAACGTTGGTCTGAAATAAATTTCCGGGCCGGAATCATGCCCGCTTTTGCCAATGGAATTGTAATGCGAGAAAAGGATTGGCCGCTTGAGCGAAAGCTTGATGTTTGTCGTTTCTATGTGGAGACCGTCATAGCGAATACTCAGGAATTTTTAAAGACACAACAGCACATGGATGTTTCGCTCGAAGATAATGGCGCAAGTTTTGCAAACTTCCTTGATCGAATTGGTGCGGTAGGGGATTTAGATTTAGTCAAGCAGGATTGGACCAAGCCGCATAATGATCACAAATTTTCCCTTGAGCTAGATCGAAAAAACAATCCAGGCTTGATAAAGCGAGTAACCAGAAGAATCTTCTAGTCGCTCTAATTACCTTGCGCTACCTCAGTTGGGGTTATCGCTTCATGGGAGGTCTTTTCCCGTTTCCAGGCCTTGATGGCGAAATAACTTGAGATAAGACCTAATGTGCACAAAATGGCAAACCTGTTTGGGCCCGGTACGCCTATGGCTTTCATGATAGTTCGCGAGTTTGTGATCAAAACTAATCCACCAACAAGCACGCCAAATGGGGCGTGTGGCATCCGGCCAGCTAACTTTGCGGCAATTGGGGCAATTAATACTCCGCCAAGCATTAGGGCAAAAACAACTCGGAAATCAATTTTTGATGCAGTATCACTAGCCACTGGAGCCAAAATAAAACCTAAGCTCGCCGCAGCAGTTACAAGAAATTCAGATGCACTGACTGTTCCGATAACTGTGCGGGGCTCAGATTTGGTCAGAGTTAGCAGGGTAGGTGTGGAGATTGGTCCCCACCCTCCACCGCCTGAAGCGTCAACAAAGCCACCGACCAGACCCAATGGGGCTAGCAATTTAGCATTGACTTGTTTAATGGGTGGAATGATTCGAAAGCCAGCTCCAAACCGAATTATGATGATGAGTCCCAAGACAAGAAGGAGCGCGGACACATAGGACTTAGAACCCTCGGTCGAAATGTGAGATAAAACAGTTGCCCCAACAAATCCACCAACTGCACCTGGAATTGCGAGGCGAACTAAAATTCGCTTGTCAACATTTCCAGCACGCCAGTGAGAGATTCCTGATACCAGCGTCGTGCCCAACTCGGCAAAGTGCACAGCCGCCGAAGCCGCAAGGGCAGTTGTACCCAGTGTGACGAGAAGTGTCGTGCTTGTAACACCAAATGCCATTCCGAGTGTGCCATCAACAAACTGCGCTATCGAGCCTGCGAGTGTAAACAAGAGAAATTTTCTCATCGGATTTCCTTAAATAGGGGTAATACACCCCTATTTAACTTTAATGACAAAAAATTGTCAATCCTTAGCGAAGCTATTTTGGTGGAAGCCAGGCTGATGGATCTCTAATTAGGCGCTCAATCTTGCTCGGAAGCTTTCCTGAGATTAAGTGAACTAAGCTCACCGAATCGAGAATTTCACGTTCACTGGCTCGCAATGCAATCCAAACCTTTGCAAGGCCCAATGAAGTTCCTTGGTAATCCAGGGACTCAGGACGTTTACCCCGCACAGATGTCAGAGGACCGTCTATCGCACGAATAATGTCCCCAAGTGTTATCTCCTTGGCTGGGCGGGTAAGACGGAATCCACCTTCTCTGCCTCGTCTGCTTTCAAGGATTCCGGCCCGACGTAAGGAATTTAATGCAGTTCGCAAATAATCATCCGACAAGGACTGTGCTTGGCTTATTTGATCTATGCTCACCCAATTTGGATTGTTAGCCGCAATTTCTAAAGTTGCCCGAATTGCGTAATCGGTGAGGGCGGTAAAGCGCATGTTTCTATTATGGCTGGCTACTAAGTGAATGGAGGTCAGCCACTACATAGTGGCTCGAGGCGGTCCGTATCAGACTCAAACTTGAGGTAAATTAGACCTAACATCATTTGAAATGTCGGGGGATTCATGGGTGAGATGAATAGATCGGCGTTCGACGATGCCGTACTTGACGAGCTCGAGGCTCAAGCAATTTGGGCTATCCGCGAATGCGCTTCGTTTCAAAATCCAGTTTTGATGTATTCGGTGGGTAAAGATTCGACCGTGCTTTTACATCTAGCACGAAAGGCTTTTGCGCCAGGACCAGTTCCTTTTCCAATTCTGCACATTAATACTGGGTGGAAATTTCAAGAAATGATCACTTTCAGAGACCAGACAGTTGCACAACTTGGTCTTGATCTGCGAGTGCACAGCAATTTTGAGGCGATGGAGGCGGGAGTTTCACCATTTAGTCATGGTAGTGACGAATATACCCGCATCATGAAAACCGTTGCCCTGCGAGAAGCACTCGATGCAGGTGGATTTGATGTAGCAATTGGTGGAGCACGTCGAGATGAGGAACGCTCCAGAGCCAAAGAGCGCATGTTCTCGTTACGTGGATCTGGTCATTCATGGGATCCTCGCAATCAAAGACCTGAATTCTGGAATACGGTGAATAACCTGTTGCCTGAGGGATCAACAATGCGCGCATTCCCAATTTCAAATTGGACTGAGTTAGATGTGTGGAAATACATTAGGCGTGAAGACTTAGCAGTAGTGCCGCTTTATTTTGCGAGTGAACGGCCAACCATCGAAGTTAATGGTTCGATTCTTATGGTTGACGATAGCCGGCTAACTGATGAATACAATCAAGCACCGGTCATGCGTAAAATTCGATTTAGAACCTTAGGTTGTTACCCATTAACCGCTGCTGAAGAATCGAACACTAACTCACTTGACGAACTTATAGATGAGTTGGAAACAACTAACCGTTCTGAACGTGCGGGTCGACTCATTGATGGCGAAGGCCAGTCTTCTATGGAAGCAAAGAAATTAGAAGGGTATTTTTAACATGCCCAAAAATGTTGTATTCGCTGTTATTTGTGGATCTGTTGATGATGGCAAAAGTACTGTTCTGGGGCGTCTACTAGTCGACAGCAACTCCATTCCTGCAGATACTTTGGAACAAGCTCGAACAACTCGGCGCGCTGGGTCTGTTATACCAGTTGGCGAAATTGATTACAGTTTGTTGACTGATGGCCTTGAAAGTGAGCGTGAACAAGGCATAACCATTGACGTTGCTTACCGCCACATGTACTTGCCATCGGGTCGCCGACTAATCATGTCTGATAGCCCCGGTCATGAGCAGTACACCCGCAACATGACAGTCGCAACGGCTAAAGCAGACATTGGTTTACTACTCGTCGATGCTAAAAGGGGAGTACGGTCCCAGACATTCCGTCACGCAAATATTTGTGGGTTGATGGGTGTCAAAAAACTAATTGTTGCAGTCAACAAGATGGATTCAGTTGATTATTCTCAAGAGATATTTAATGAAGTAGTTTCTGGCTTGGATGCGAAAATTAAATCTCTTGGGTTTGAAACAATTGAGTACATGCCAGTGAGTGGCTTAATTGGCGACAATGTGAGCGCGCTTTCACTTAATACAAATTGGTTCACTGGAAATACGATCATGTCAGCATTGAATGAACTTTCTGCCGATCAACCAATTGAATCAACAAGTTTAAGAATTCCAATTCAGGCCGTCATTCGAACAGTCGATAATCGCGGATACGCCGGACAAATTGCAAGTGGCACTTTGACAGTAGGACAGTCAGTTCAGATCTATCCATCTGGCACTCAAGCTACTGTCTCCAAAATCACCGGTGCCAAAATTGCTGAAGTCTACGTGGCCGGCGATGCTGTTAATGTCGAATTTGAGCATGAAATCGATGCGGCCCGCGGTCATATGATTGCTGGTATTGATGAAGCTAATCAGGCAGTGTCAAGAGTATTTTTGACTGACTTAATTTGGCTAAGCGATAAGACGCACACTAAGCAACAGTCTTATGTCCTCAAATGCGGACCAATTGAGGTAACCGCCAATGTCTCTGATATTCGATATGTCAATGACATGGATGCAAATGAACAAATTGAGGCAACTAATCTCAACATGAATGATGTGGCCAGAGTCGAAATCACATTAGCTAGACCTACACTTTTGGACCCATATGCACTGAATCGTGATTTGGGTGGCTTCATCTTATGCGATCGCCTTACCCAAGAAACTGTTGCTGCTGGCATGGTGTTACATTCAATCCAGCGCGAGTCGGAAGTATTGCGTCACGATTTTTCGGTTAATCGAGAGCAGCGTGAATCGCTAAATGGCCACAAATCTTGTGTTCTTTGGTTAACTGGCCTACCAAGTAGTGGGAAGAGCACCATCGCCGATGAGGTTGAGAAATCCCTTTTCTCTATGGGTTATCGCACTATGATCATCGACGGTGACACTGTTCGAACTGGGTTGAGTTCAGATCTTGGGTTTACAAACGAAGATCGCTCAGAAAATGTTCGTCGCGTTGCTCATCTTGCAAATCTTGTGATGCAATCAGGAGTAGTTGCAATTGTCGCACTGGTATCACCTATCGCGAGTGATCGAGACAAGGCACGTGAGCTCTTTCGAGATGCTGATTATCACGAGATTTTTGTAGACACTCCGTTGGCGGTATGCGAGTCAAGAGATTCGAAGGGTCTATATAAAAGAGCGAAGCAAAATCTGGTGGCCAACATGACCGGCGCAAATCACGGATATGAGGCCCCAGAGAATCCTGAGTTAATTGTGGATGGTTCTAGTCCGCTTAGTGAAACAACGCAAAGAATCGTTGATCTCGTATTAGCAAGACAGGACAAACCTTAAGCGTCAATTTGGTTGCTGAGGTCTAGCCATTGATTTTCTAGTTCGTCTTTTTCCTTAACAAGCGGATTCAGCTGGTTATTTAAGTCATTGATGAGTTCAAAGTCTGTCGCTGCTGTCTCCATCAACTTATGCAGGTTTGAAATCTTTTCATCAACCTTCATTATTGACCGCTCAACTTTGCTACGTGACTTAGTGAGATCGCGCAAATCACTTGCTGAAATTGTTTCGGTTTGGATGGATTCCGCACCAGTGAAGGCAGTCGGATCCGTAGGTTGTGCTGCACGCAAAGCAAGATACTGGTCAATACCTTTGGGTAAATCTCTTACTGTTCCATCGCCCATAACTCCGACAAATGTGTCACATGCTCGCTCGAGGAAGTATCTATCGTGCGAGACAACAAGCAGAGTTCCTGCGAAACTATCGAGCAAATCCTCAAGCGCCGCAAGGGTCTCAACGTCAAAATCATTTGTTGGCTCGTCAAGAATGAGAACGTTTGGCCCACCCATAAGTAACCGTGTTAGTTGGAGGCGTCGACGTTCTCCGCCCGAAAGGTCGCGCACGGGAGTCCATTGCGACTCAGTTGTGAAGCCTAGTCTTTCGCAAAGTTGAGATGCGCTGAGCGATTTGCCCTTGCCGATTTCTACATGGCTGGCGACTTGCTCAACTGCTTCAAGCACTCGCCAGTTCGGATTCAATTCCTCAAGGTGCTGAGACAAGAAAGCCGGTTTTACTGTCGTTCCAATTACAAGTTTTCCTGCCGATGGCTTAATCGTGTTGGTTAGCAGTTTCAGAATGGTTGTCTTGCCTGCGCCATTGACGCCAGCAATACCAATGCGATCTCCAGGCCCAATGTTCCAGGTTAGATGTTCAATCAGAGTTCGTTCGCCCACTTTAATATCGACATCGTTGAGCTCGTAGACAGTCTTTCCTAGACGAGCATTAGCGAAAGCTAGCAATTCAATGTTGTCGCGTGGCGGTGGCTCATTGCTGATTAGTTCATTTGCGGCATCTATTCTAAATTTAGGTTTAGTAGTTCGCGCCGGTGCGCCTCGTCGCAACCAAGCCAATTCTTTTCTGATGAGGTTATTGCGCTTTTGGTCCTCCACGCTTGACTGACGCATACGCTCCGCCTTGGCTAGAACAAATGCCGAGTAACCGCCTTCATACTCCTCAACAACGCCGTTAATGACTTCCCAAGTGCGATCACAGACTTCGTCAAGGAACCAGCGATCATGAGTTACGACTCCCAATGCGAGCCCACGGCGCGACTTTAGGTGGCTTGCCAGCCAGGTCACGGCTTCCACATCCAAATGGTTAGTGGGTTCGTCTAAGAGCAAAACATCAAGGTCGCTGATAAGGAGTTTGGCTAGGGCAACACGACGGCGCTCTCCACCTGAGAGTGGCCCCATTTCTCGAGCAAGCAGAGCCTCGCCAAAGCCGCCAAATAGTCCGGTTAGGACCTCTCTGGCTAGCGCATTTGTGGCCCACTCATGATCTTGTTGATCACCAAGCACAATGTCTCGAACCGTTGCCTTGGGATCGGCAAGGTCAATTTGAGCAAGTACACCCATGGCGGTGTCATTAGTCAGGGATACTCGACCTGAATTAGGGGTCTCAAGCCCAGACATAACCTTGATTAGGGATGATTTACCGCCACCATTTCGCCCGACAATGCCTATGCGGCTGGATTCAGCAAGGCCCAGTGAGACATTATCAAGCACAGCTCCTTTGCCGTAGGACAAAGAAACATTCTCAAGATTTATTAAGTTGCGGGGAGCCACCGGGTACCTTTCGTATGCCTCTATTGTCGCAGGAGATTACCTAACCGGTTAGCCACTTATTCGACGGTAGCCGATTCCTGCATTTTCACAGCCTTGCGACCAAAGATTATGTGACCAAAGAATCCAATTGCTAGTGCAAATACGACGCCGACGTTGGCATAGGCCCATGGACCATCTTTACCGCCTATGAGCCCAAGAAAATATCCCTGCCAAGAAAGCCAGGACGCAAAAGTATTTGTTACAAAACCCCAGCCGATAAGAGCACCAACGGCCATAATCACTATCGAAGAAATATTCCAAGAACCATATCGCCCAGACGGGTTAAATAGATCGGCTTCGACATAATCCTTTTTACGCATAAGCAGATCTGCGACAAAGATAGCCGACCAAGTCGCAATAGGCACTCCCAAAGTGATTAGGAATCCTTGGAATGGTCCTGAGAAATCGTTAGCAAACCAGACAATGTAAATGGTTCCGGCCAACATGATGCACGCATCTATTCCAGCAGCGACATGCCGCTTCACCGGTAGCCCAATGGATACCAGGGCAAGACCCGATGAATAAAGATCAAGAATTGCCCCACCAATAAGTCCTAGGACCGCAACCAGAGCAAA
This sequence comes from uncultured Actinomycetes bacterium, assembly GCA_903907835.1. GTDB lineage: Bacteria > Actinomycetota > Actinomycetes > S36-B12 > UBA5976 > UBA5976. The sequence continues at coordinate 1,240 of CAIVPQ010000058.1, read as the reverse complement.
TGGGATCAGATACCACGAAGGCAGCAGTGTTGTTAAGGCGCCGATAGGGTCCATCGCAATTTTTGAACTAAGGTCACTGCTGCTGCCAGCAAGCAGGGAGCCGTAACTTACTAAGACAATGGGAACTACTGAAGCTCCGAACACAGTCCAACCAATGACGGCTCTACTCGAAGAATTTCTAGGCAAATAGCGCGAATAATCTGCGGCCGAATTAACCCAACCTAATCCAATTCCAGTTACCCCAAAGATTGTTGCTCCGATAAATGCTTGAATATTTCCTGAGGGCATTTGGGTAATTGCATCCCAATTAACATGTTTGAGTGTGAGCAGGACATAGCCCAAAGTCATGGCGATTGTGACCAAAGTCAACCATTTTTGGAGCTTCATGATTACCTGAAGTCCCATGACTCCACCGATAACGGTAAGCGATACAGCAACGGCAAAGCCAAGCAATAGTGAGATGTTTTGATCAACGTTGCCAAGGCGATTAAAGACAGTTCCGGTAGCCAGCGTTGCCAAAGAAACTAAAACTGTTTCCCATCCAACAAAGATTAGGTAGGAAAGAAACCCTGGCACAATATTTCCGCGAACTCCAAATGCTGCCCTAGACAAGGTAAGGGTCGGGGCATTTGATTTCTTGCCAGCAAGCGAACTGATGCCAACTAAACCGAAGGAAAGGACGGTTCCGATAATTGCCGCAAATGTTGCTTGGGCAAATGAAATACCAAACCCTAGAAAAAATGCCCCATAGGACAACGCCAATAATGAAACATTAGCTCCGCACCAAGGCCAGAAAAGGCTACTTGGCTTACCATTGCGTTGAGATTCTGAAATTATGTTGATGCTGTTTAGTTCGAGTTTCAAGTTAAATGCCGACATGGCAAACTCCTGTGCGATAGCGAAAACTACTTGTTTGGGAAAAGGTCAATCAATTTGTCGAGTACTTGTTGAGTGGCTTGAGAGTTATTCAAAGTGTAGAAGTGAAAGCCAGTTGCGCCAGCGGCGTAGAGGTCTCGACAAATTTGAGCGGCAATGTTTACCCCTAATTCTCGGGTTGCCTCAGTATCTGCAGAAACAGCTTCAAATTGCGCCAGCATTGCCGGTGGCATTTTGCCACCACTTAACTCAAGCATTCTGGAAATCTGTTTAAAGCTTGTGACCGGCATGATGCCTGGGTAAACCGTCAATTTCGAGCCGGCATCCTCAAGAGCCTGGGTCAACTGCAAGTATTTTTCACAAT
>CAIVPQ010000057.1 GCA_903907835.1 uncultured Actinomycetes bacterium | reverse complement strand
GCAGATACTGATGCAGTTGTTGCACGACTCCTTCACCGCGCAAGCGAACAACAGCGCACAGATGACACTGAAGAAATTATTCGTCATCGCATGGATGTTTATTCCGAGCAGACCGCTCCGCTGATTGAGCTGTATGCCAGCCGCGGCATCCTCGTTGAAGTGAGTGGCCTAGGCGCTGTCAACGAAGTGACTGAAGACATTTCAAACGCACTTGGCTTATAACTAATGTTTTCGCGCAAGAGCAAGTTTGAAATTAAGACGCCTGAGCAATTTTTACTCATGCGTAAAGCAGGGTTGGTTGTGGCACACACACTCCTTCGCATTGCTAACGAAGCAGGTCCAGGAGTCACAACAGCAGACCTAGACCGGATTGCCCGCGAAGAACTAAAGCGCGCTGGAGCAATTCCGTCATTTTTGGATTACCACGGATACCCATCTGTAATTTGTTCCTCGGTAAACGAAGAGGTTGTGCACGCAATTCCCAATGAGCGACCCTTGATTGATGGCGATATTTTGTCAGTGGATTTCGGCGCCATCGTGCAGGGTTGGCATGGAGATGCTGCGGTCACAATTGAAATCGGTGAACCTATCGAAGAGCAGACTCGATTAAGCAACGTGACGCGTGCTTCGATGTGGGCAGGTTTAGCCAAGGCCCAACCCGGTAATCGACTGTCAGATATAAGCAACGCAGTCGAGACAACGATTGACGCAGCTGGCGAATATGGAATTTTGCAAGAGTACACCGGTCACGGGATCGGTACCGAAATGCACATGGATCCCGCTGTGCCAAATTATGGTGCACCAGGACACGGCCCAGAATTAGTGCCTGGGATGGCGCTTGCTATTGAACCAATGGTCACATTGGGCTCACGACATGTGCGCACATTAGCTGACCATTGGACGGTCGTGACTGTGGATGGGTCGCGGGCCAGTCACTGGGAAAATACTGTCGCGATTACCGAAGAGGGCCCTTGGGTATTGACAGAACTTGATGGGGGAGCGGAATACTTTGCCGCACATGGCATTGCCAGCCCCGCAGCCAGTCGTGACTAATCCACAACTGAAAAATACATTCCTAATGTCACCTCACTGCTAATCTGCATTTGGAGGGATTCTCATGAATGCACGTCGCCTTGGCGAATTACACCGCGCTGAATTGCGTAAAGCTATTGTTTTCACGAGCCTAAAAAGTGCCTTGTTTTTCGTCTCCGTGTTGGGTCTGTACTACGCATTCCCTTTTGATCGCGGCAACACGAACTCTAGTGCTTGGATTCGACTTGCGATTGGTCTTATCTTCTTTGGATTTACTGCGTTCTTGGTTGCTCGCAAAGTCTGGAATTCGCACTTGCCTCAGCTCAGGGCAATCGAAGGACTAGCAGTGGCATTCCCACTCTTCATCTGCGTCTATGCGGGAATCTATATAGGGCTCTCGCACCAGGACCCAAAAGCCTTCAGTGAGGTGCTCACCCATACAAGCTCGCTCTACTTCGCAGTAGTTACTTTCGGGACTGTTGGTTTCGGCGATATTCGCCCGGTCAATGACCTTGCTCGAATGGTGGTTACGTCACAAATCCTGGTCGATGTCCTATTTATCGCGTTCGTAGTGCGCGGCCTTTTTCGCATTTCAGGTCAGGCACTCAACCGTGAAACGATAATGAGTGTCAACCGTGATGAATAGATTGACAACAGAACTCATTCAAACTTCTCGCCTGAATCTTCACCTTATTGGGGTAGAAGATTTAATCAAGTTATTTGAAGATCCCGAAGGTTTCGCCATACCTCAAAATGCCGGGTACCAGAATTCACACAGAGTTCTAGTTAACAATTCAGGTCCTCTTCGCTGGCGTGTTCCGCAAGTGAAAAGTGATGCCAACCTAAACAAATGGTTTGTGCGATTTATAGTTCTGCGCGACGCTAAAGAAATCATTGGCAGTATCAGTTTTCACAGTGAACCAGATAGCAACGGAATGATTGAAATTGGCCTCGAGATTGCGACAGATTTTCAAAATCAGGGTTTTGCCACCGAAGCGCTTCAGGGAATGTGGAATTGGGCATGTACCCAACCTGGGGTTCGGACCCTGAGGTACACGGTCAGTCCAGACAACCTGCCATCGCAACGAATCATCAAGAAGTTTGGGTTCGCTCAGGTAGGCGTCCAAATCGACGAAGAGGACGGGCCAGAAGATATTTTCGAGCTGTCAGTCGCAGAATTCTTAGCATTAGATTCCCCTTAAAACATGAATTCAGCCAGCCATTGACCTCTTGCAACTAAATATTTGATGGGTCAATTCGTCATAGTTGAGCCCGCAAGCTCGGGGTATTCAGCCAATCAAATCAAGGGTCCGAAGGGGACGATTTCACTTTTAGGGGCAAATTGGCGTAACATCAGTGGTCGGCCCGTTGAACAATCAACGAGTTGCAATCCAAGGGAGTTCAAGAACCTATATGGCCAAAAAAGACGGTGCCCTAGAAATCGAAGGCGTCATCAGCGAATCTCTACCCAACGCTATGTTTCGGGTTGAGCTAGAAAATGGTCATAAAGTACTTGCACACATTTCTGGAAAGATGCGAATGCACTACATTCGAATCCTGCCAGATGACCGGGTCATTGTGGAGTTATCTCCATACGACCTAACCCGTGGACGTATTGTCTACCGCTACAAGTGATCAGGAACTAAAAAGTGAAGGTTAATCCCTCAGTAAAGCCAATGTGCGACAAGTGCAAGGTAATCCGTCGCCACGGTGTAGTTATGGTTATTTGTGAAAACCCACGCCATAAGCAGCGTCAGGGTTAAACGGTAGCCACCGAAAAGACGACCACCCGATCCCGTAATCTCGCGTGCGAGAGAACGGAACGTCACCCTCAGGCGTGCAAAGGCTGAGGACCTTGTCAGGCGGCAAGGATTGGTGGACGTGTGAGACCTTTGCCGTAAACAGAAATGAGTAACGCCTGATGGCACGCCTTGTTGGTGTTGACCTCCCACGCGAAAAGCGTTTAGAGATCGCACTTACCTACATATTCGGTATTGGCCGTACGCGCGCGGATCAAATCCTCGCCGCTACTGGAATTAGCCCGGATCTTCGAGTCAAGGACCTAACGGACGAGCAACTCGTTCCGTTGCGCGAATACATCGAAGGTAACTTCAAAATTGAAGGTGACCTTCGTCGCGAGGTGCAAGCTGACATTCGCCGTAAGGTGGAAATCGGTTCGTACCAGGGCATTCGTCATCGTCGTGGATTGCCTGTCCGTGGACAGCGCACCCACACCAACGCCCGTACCCGTAAAGGTCCCAAGAAGACCGTGGCTGGAAAGAAGAAGGCGACTAAGTAGTCGTCTGTCTTTCCAAGAACTAGTAGAAGGATTCAAATGCCTCCAAAGAAAGCTACCGCGGCCGGTGCTAAGAAGATCCGCCGCAAGGAGAAAAAGAACATTGCTGTGGGCCAGGCCTACATCAAGAGCACTTTCAATAACACCATCGTTTCCATTACTGACCCATCTGGCGCTGTGATCTCTTGGTCATCTGCTGGACAGGTTGGTTTCAAGGGCAGCCGTAAGAGCACCCCATTCGCCGCACAGATGGCTGCTGAAGCAGCTGCTAAGCGCGCAATGGAGCATGGCATGCGCAAGGTTGATGTTTTTGTTAAAGGCCCAGGTTCAGGTCGCGAAACTGCGATTCGTTCACTGCAGGCCGCTGGTCTTGAGGTCGGAACGATCCAAGACATGACCCCTGTCCCTCACAACGGATGCCGCCCGCCAAAGCGTCGCCGCGTCTAACGTAGAGAATTTTAGGAGACAAACAAATGGCTCGTTATACCGGACCAGATTGCAAGCGTTGCCGTCGAGAGAAGACCAAACTCTTCCTCAAGGGCTCAAAGTGCGATTCACCGAAATGCCCAATGGAAAGCCGTCCGTACCCTCCAGGCCAGCACGGTCGTGGACGTACCAAGGAATCCGAATACTTATTGCAGAAGCGCGAGAAGCAGAAGGCCGCCCGTATTTACGGTGTGCTTGAAAAGCAGTTCCGTGGCTACTACGAAGAGGCAAACCGCAAGCAAGGCAAGACTGGTGAAAACCTTCTTCGCATTCTTGAAACTCGCCTCGACAACGTTGTTTACCGCGGTGGCTTTGCCAAGAGCCGCGACATGGCACGCCAGTTGGTGCGCCATGGTCACATCGTTGTTAACGGTCACAAGGTGGACATTCCATCTTTCCGGGTGAGCCCAAGCGACATCATTGAAGTACGCAAGTCCTCACTTGAAATGACTCCATTCCAAGTTGCTTACGCAGAAATCGGCGAACGTACCGTACCTGCATGGCTAGAGGTCATTCCAGCTGGAATGCGTATTTTGGTTCACTCACTTCCTAACCGCGATGGCATTGACACGCAGGTTCAGGAACAGTTAATCGTCGAGCTTTACTCCAAGTAGTCATCCCCACAAACAGCGACTTCAAATAATGGTCGTCGCCGGAAGGAAGTAATTGTGCTGATCTCAGTGCGCCCGCAATTGTCCGAAGAAGTTCTATCAGAGACACGTTCACGTTTCGTGCTTGCCCCGCTTGAGCCAGGTTTTGGCTACACGCTTGGTAACTCACTACGTCGTACGCTGCTTTCTTCAATCCCAGGTGCTGCAATAACCAGCGTCAAGATTGAAGGCGTCTTACACGAGTTCACCACTATTGAGGGACTCAAAGAAGATGTAACTGAACTAATCCTGAACCTGAAGAACCTTGTGGTTTCTTCCCAGGATGACGAGCCAGTAGTTATGTACCTTCGCAAGCAGGGTGCTGGTGCAGTTACTGCAGCAGACATTCAGCCACCAGCAGGTGTTGAAATCTTCAACCCAGATCTTTTCATTGGCACGCTAAATGAAAAGGGCAAGTTGGACATTGAAATTGTTGTTGAGCAGGGTCGTGGATACATCTCGGCTGCAAACAACAAGGCAAGCGGTGGAGAAATCGGCCGCATCCCAGTTGACTCAATTTACTCACCTGTTTTGAAGGTTACATACAAGGTAGAAGCAACTCGTGTGGAACAGCGCACTGACTTCGATTCACTTGTGATTGATGTTGAGACTAAGGGTTCAATCTCTCCAAGTGATGCTTTCGCATCCGCTGGACACACACTTGTTGAACTATTCGGTTTAGCACGCGAACTTAACCTTGAAGCAGAAGGCATCGAAATTGGTCCATCTGTAGTTGAGGT
>CAIVPQ010000056.1 GCA_903907835.1 uncultured Actinomycetes bacterium | reverse complement strand
TTCTGGGATTTCCTCATCATCTAACTCAACAAGGGAATCAAGGTCATCTTCTTCACCAATTCCAATGCGAGTTCCCAGAATTAATCTCAAATCATTTAAAGCCAGTAGCCATGCTTGCACTTGTGCTGGGGTTAGTTGCACTTTTGGTTGGTCGTCATCAAGAACATCGAGCACTACCCGCATATTTTCCAACTTGGCTCGGCGCATATCAGGCTCGGTATATCTTCTAAAATCCCCAGAGGCTTCATCATCATCGTGATATGCATTCGGGAACAGTCGAGCTAGTGCCTTATCACTTGAGATTTCGGTTGGCCCATCCATGTTCATTAACTGCATCAACGGATCGTCATGCTGTTGAACGTCATCAATCTCCAGAAGCTCCAAGGATTGATTAAAAAGATTTCTAAGGAGTTGTCGTTCATTTTGATCCAGAATCAGGCTTACTCGCCCGGAGAGACTGCGTTTAAACACTACTTGTCATCTCGTTGAGTTGTAGCCCACAAACCATAAGAATGCATTGCGGCAACATCGCGTTCCATTTCTTCGCGAGTTCCTGAGTTAACTGTGGCTCGACCTAAATTATGCACATCTAGCATTAACTTTTCAGCCTTGATTTTGTCATAGCCAAAATATGTTTGAAATACATAAGTGACATAGTTCATCAGGTTGATCGGGTCATTCCAAACAAGGGTCACCCATGGCAGGTCAGTAATCACCTCTGGTTCCATAACGGAACTCGGGAAAACACTCATGACTTCATTATTTCATGGGTAAGTGACAAAAAATCTGCCTGATATTGGTTAGCAATCGGGCCATCAAGAGAACAAATGCCAGCAATTGCCCACTAGTTAAATTAGCGCTCAGCCTTATTCTTTGTCTGGCTTTTTGCCTTTAGGTAAGCCTTCATATATCTCTTTGCACTCTGGGCAAACTGGGAACTTACCCGGATCGCGACTAGGAACCCAGACTTTTCCGCAAAGCGCTTCAATCGGATCGCCAAGAACGGCACTTTCTACGATTTTGTCCTTTTTCACATAATGCGCAAAGCGTTCGTGATCGCCCGCTTCGGCTTGTTCAAGCAGGCGTTCGTCAACAAGAATCCCGCCTTCGGGACGAATCTCTTCTATAGGCATAAGTAAAGCCTACGAGAGTATCGAGCAATCTTGCACAAGGAGTTATGCCAAGTAGATATCTTGACCCGTGACAACAACTTTGTACTTGGCCAGTGGACTACGGGCTGGTCCACTAGTTGGGGAGCCAGTTGAAGCATCAAACTGCGCGCCATGACAAGGACAGCCAAAATTCTTGGCACCCTGGTCATAATCAACTGGGCAGCCTTCATGAGTGCAAATCGCACTGTAGGCAAGGAATGTGCCAATTGCTGGTTGCAACAAATAAGCGGGTCCGCCTGTGGCATCCGTAAATTTGAAAGCTGTGCCAACTGGGACATCAGAAACCTTGGCAATTTTTCTGCCGCCTGGTCCCTGATTTGATTTTGAGACTGTCGGGGATGGTGAGTTCAATAGCGAAGTTGTTGGGCTTGCCGTGTTCATCTTGCGACCAATTCCACCAGCGATAAGGCCAGCCAACCCGAGTCCACCCGCTGCTGCTCCTGACTGAATGAGAGTGCGACGTGCAATCGCCTTGTCCACTGCTGGGGTGATTTCGGATGCAGATTGAAGACCCAAGTCGAGTTTCACGCGATTACGAATAATTGATTCAACGGAAAGATACCCACCATCTCCAGCCATCATCAAGGGTAAGACTGCAGCCATGAAAATGATGTCTGGACCAAAGAAGTAGGGGTAAGTCCCCCAACCCACTGTGAGCACAAACGAAAGAGATAAAACAAAAGCGCCAGCAGCAGCGAAGCGAGTCCAAATGCCAAACAAGATGCCGAGTCCAGCGAACAGTTCACCAGCAGCAATCGTAATTCCCACTAACGAAGCGTGTTCAATGACGCGAGTGAGGATAAAGCTGATTGGACTATCAGTCGCAGCACCTTGCATTTGCTTGAGGACTCCAGCTGGTGAATCTGGATTTAGATAATCAGCGCTGATGAACTTTAATAAGCCTGCATAGATGAATGTGACACCTAGAAATACTCGCAAAGGGAAAAGTACCCAGCCGACTTGTTGATTCCTGGGCGCGGTTAGTGGTTGCTGCGGGTTGGTCATGGTTTTAAGTGTGCCATGAGTTAGTAGAAGGTGTGTGAAGGTGTGTGTGGAGATGTTCCGCTCGCTACGCGAGCGTCAGAACGGGAGGATTGATGCAAGAAAGTAGTGGAGGTGTTCCGCTCGCTACGCGAGCGTCAACCTCTGATTCGCCCTCGCAATCAAACTCAAGCCTGAGAAATCTTCATTTTCTTAACTCACATCGTTAGATTCGGGCTGTAGTGGAGATGCCGCCGAATTGCGTGCGAAGCACAATGCAATTCGGAATCATGAATTGGATTCCCGGCACCGGAACGAAAAAGACCTCTGCCATTGGCAGAGGTCTTTGTAGTGGAGGTGCCGGGAATCGAACCCGGGTCCTTAGGTGAAGATTTGATTCTTCTCCGAGCGCAGTTTGCATCAGCTTTTCTCTGCCCCGACGTTCACGCAAACAAGATGTCGACAGGCACAGTTACTGTTTGATTTTCCGCAGAACCCCGTAACCCGGTTCTTTGGTAAGTCCCCTAAATGACGCTGGGATCCAGAGCGGGAACGCCCCTGGTCCAACGGACTTCAGGCTAGCTTATGCAGCTAGGGCGAAGTCAGTGCGGTTTGATTTGGCACTTATTGGTTTTGCTGGACGTTTACGAGATGACCAACATTCTCGGCTCGCTTCAATCATTTCGACTACCAAAGTCGAAACCGTTCACCCCCAAGATTTGTGAATCTTTGGGGTCACGTATGTAACCACCACTATTTAGTTATGCCCTAAGTGTAAATCAGGGTTGTGACATATAAAACCTTATTGAATTACGTCCTATGCCCGACGTGCAAATGTGCTGTAATGAAAGGGTGACTAGACCAGTTATCGGCTTATCTTGTTACCTAGAGCCCGCCAAGTGGGGTTCTTGGGATGTTCTGGCTGCGCTAGTGCAATGGAGTTACATTTCAAAATTACAGTCCGCAGGCGCTGTTGTGATGATTTTGCCACCAAATGGTCACTCCGCTGAAGCAATCGCTCGCCTCGATGGATTGGTTTTAGCCGGTGGAGCAGATGTAAATCCAGAACTGTATAGGGCAACACCATTGGCTACGACAGATGAACCAAGGTTTGAACGAGACACAAGCGAGATCAACCTATACCTGGCAGCTCGCGCAAAAAATATTCCAATCCTAGGGATTTGTCGAGGATTGCAAATTATGGCGGTGGCCCATGGCGGAACTTTGCATCAGCATTTGCCAGGCACAGCCAGTCCCGTGGTACATCATTCAAGTCCTGGAACATTCGCACTTCATCAAGCACGGTTTATTGAAGGTTCATTAATTAGAAACATCTTGGATGTCGATGAGCACACAGTAAATTCAAATCATCATCAGGCAGTGGACTCGCCAGGAGACTTGACGGTAAGCGGGTGGGCTCAAGATGGAACGGTAGAGGTTTGTGAAGATCCGAACACACTATTCACTCTCGGGGTGCAATGGCATCCTGAGGCCAGTGATGATGAAATCATTTCAGAACGAATCTTCAATGCGTTTGTTGCTGCCTGCCAGATTTAAGACGTTGCCCGAGATTATCGGTTTGCAAAACTTGCTTTGATTGCCTCAGCGAACGCATCAACATCTTGAGTTGTGGTATCCCATGAACACATCCAGCGGACTTTACCCGTCATGTGGTTCCAGACATAGAAGGCAAAATCTTCCTTCAATTTTTGAGTGATTTCATTTGGCAAAATTGGGAAAAGCGAATTGGCCTGTGGGCGGTCAATTTCAAGTCCTTCAATATTTGCCACTGCCTCATATAGAAGCATCGCCATCTGATTTGAATGATGCGCATTCTTTAGCCAAAGGTCCTCTTCAAAGAGCGCCACGAGTTGCGCGGAGATAAATCGCATCTTGGATGCTAGTTGCATTCCGGATTTGCGCACAAATTTAATTGCGGGAGCCAATTCAGGATTCAGAATTATTACCGCTTCAGCACCCATTGCACCATTTTTGGTTCCACCTAGAGACACTGCATCCACGCCGACATCGCTCGTGAAAGCTCGCATATGCATGCCAAGATGTGCTGCAGCGTTAGCAATTCGAGCCCCATCCATATGCACATACATCCCCAAAGCATGAGCCTGCTCCACCAGAGCGGCTACATCCTCTGGACGATAGACGGTTCCAAGTTCAGTTACTTGCGTCAGCGAGACAACCTTTGGCTGAGCGCGATGCTCATCCCCAAAACCCCAGGCCTGCGTTCTGACAGTCTCGGGAGTTAATCGTCCATCTGGAGTATCGACCAAGTGCAGTTTTAAACCGGCAACTTTTTCAGGTGCACCGCCTTCGTCAGCATGAATGTGTGCATCTGACGAGCAAATCACCGACTCCCACGACTTACACATGGCCTGCAAGCTGACAACATTTGCACCTGTGCCATTGAACACTGGGAATACTTGCGCATCCGCACCAAAGTGTTCACGCATAACTTCACCAAGCTTTGCAGTTACTGCGTCATCACCATAAGCAACCTGATGGCCAACATTTGCTTGGGAAATAGCCAACAAAACATTGGGGTGGATCCCGGCATAGTTATCACTCGCGAATCCGCGCCACACACCTTGCAGATTATTCACTGTGTTCCTTAATTTGCGGGCTTATGCGCTTAACTTATTTCATCTTCTGTAGAGAATTGGAATATTTGATGAAAGACGAATCTTCATCTACTTAAAATGCTACAGCGAGTATGCATTAAGTGGGTTTGTAAACTTTATTTCTATTTCACTTATGCGCAGTGCTTAAATCCTGCCCAAACGCACTTGCCATCATTGGTTAGTTCATAACCCCAAATATCAGATAAAGATGCAACAATTTGCAATCCCCGACCGTTCTCGGCCATGAGATTTTCCTTAGCCAGGATGGGTGGCGAACAATTTCGATCTTCGACAACAATCTTCAACATGAATTCCCAATGCTCAAGAATCACGACCATGTGGGTCTTAGCATGAACAACCGCATTTGCGACTAACTCACTAGCGGCTAGCACCAAACTGTCGGCTAGGTGTTCCCAAGGTTTAGCAAGGGCAACAGAAAGGTAATCTCTGGAAAGTCCTTCTACTTGAGCGAGTGCCGAAAACTCCCATTTTCCAAGGGTTGCTTGGAATTGCCCGAAATCTTGGGGCATGGTTAAGTGAGGTGGCGCTTCGCTCATGCAGAACAGTATGCCCTGAAAATGGCACTCTAAACCAGCAATTTATTCAGAAATTCCCTTGCTGCGCCTGCCAGTTGCACGCTCAACCTCACGTTTGGCATCTTTTGCTGCCAAGGCTTGGCGTTTATCGTAATTTTTACGCCCTCGAGCAACGCCAATTTCAACCTTGGCTTTACCATCTAGGAAATAGAGGCTTAGCGGTATTAAAGTCAGGCCGCTTTCCTTCAATTTATTCGTAATCTTGTTGATTTCATTGCGATTTAGGAGCAACTTACGAGCCCTGGTGGGTTCATGATTTGTCCATGACCCCTCGTCATATTCAGGAATATGAACGCCTTTTAGCCAAACTTCACCATCATCAACAAAGGCATACCCATCGACAAGGCTGGCTCGACCTGCCCGAAGTGATTTAACCTCAGTGCCAACTAAGACCATCCCGGCTTCAAAAACATCTTCGATTGCATAGTCGTGTCTAGCCTTGCGGTTTTGGGCGATAACCTTTCGGCCTAATTCTTTTGCCATCTATTGTCACAGGCCACGAGTTGGTGCGCAGGCCACAACTTTCCTAGATCCACCAAACCAACCCATTGGATCGTAGTTGTAACCATTGACATGGACCTCGTAATGCAAATGAGCGCCGGCCGAGAATGCTCCAGTATTGCCCACGTCGCCAATATGTTGACCTTCGACCACGCTCTGACCCTTTTTTACAAAGAGTCGCGATTGATGGGTGTAAGCGGTGACCAGACCATTGCCATGATCAACAAGAGTCATGTACCCATATCCCCAGTTCCAACCAGCGAACAAGACAACACCATTTGCAGAGGAAACGATGTTTGCTCCAGTAGGAGCAGGGATGTCTTGTCCTGTGTGGCAACTGTAACGCCCACTTGAAAGCACGCGAGGGCCAACATGTTGAACTGATGCAGAGCCAGCGGCATAACCAGGAACTGGCCAACTTAATGGTCCAGTTGCTTGTGGGTCGCCGGTGCCTTGACTTCCGCTGTTACTCAAATTCGCAAGTCGTATTTGCTCGGCAAGTAAGTAATTAAGTTGTCGTTGTTCTTTCTTACGATTCTGTTCGGCTGAAGCCACAGCGGCTGCTTCTTGCGAAATGAGCCAGTCAACTTTTGCCTTTGCTAGCGCGGCTTCATCTTGTGCTGCTTGGGCGGCCTCAAGATTAATCTGCGCTTCGGTCTCTAGGGCCTGCATGCGCACACGCTCAGATTCAGCCTCTGCAGCATTTTCCTTTAATTGAACTTTTGCGGCCAGTAACCGATCAAGGCTCGCTGCACTTGCTTGCGAAACAGCTTTGATTGTTTGCATCCTGGAAGTTAAATCCGCAGGAGATTCAGATTGCAAAACAATTTCCCATTGGGATGTTTGTCCCTGCTGGTACACGGCTCTGGCAAATTGATTTACCTTAGTTTGCAGTTCCACGATTTCAGCCTGCTTTGCAGCCACTCGAGCCTTTGCCAGGGCATAAGCCTGTTGGGCTGAAAGTAAATTTGCGGCTGCTCTGTTGTACTTTAAAGTCGCCTGTCCTTCGACACCATTCGCATGCGCTAGCGCACGTTGAGCCGCTGGCATTTTGGTTCTAGTCTTAGCTAAATCTTGCTGAGCTTGAACAACTGCGTCTGAGGCTTCGGCCAGTTCTGCGTAGGCATCCTTGACCTTATCTCTAATACTCTCTGCATTCACGGGAGCAGAGATGAGGGCGAATGCCACGGGTAAAACCAGAAGGAAACGAAACAAATGTGTTTTGAAAACTTTCATTTCGCCCCCATTCCCGATTTCAACAAACATCTTTTTAAATCTAACCCAATAAAACAGCATAATTTTCCGTCAGCGCACTCGTGTCGAAGAAATTATGAAATAAATGAACAATTAGCCCCGTAAATAACGGCGTAAAGATAGTGAAGATGACAAAACTGTGGTCAAGACTCCAATAAGGAAAAGCCAAGGGATAATCGCAATAACTTCATTCCAAGTTACAAAAGCGATGAATGTGTAGTCCGGTGCCAAACGAGCATCGATGAAATATTTTTTGATCGACAAAACACCAATACTGGCTAGCCCTGCACCAAAGACTGCAGCAGTCAATGCCTCCAAAATAAACGGCAAACGAATAGACATGTTACTTGCGCCAACAGCACGCATTATTGAGGTCTCGCGCCGACGAGCAAAAGCGGCAACTCGTACGGTGTTCATAACCAATAAAACAGTAACCAAGAGCATCGCACTGGCAATGGCGAGCGCAAAAGTTTGTAAGCCATTTAAAATCTGGAAAAAACGACTCAACAATTTGCGTTGATCTTGAATTGATTCCACTCCAGGTGTCTGAGCTAATGCCGCATCTACCAAAGTGAAGTTGTCTGGATTATCTAGTTTTACGCGAAAAGATTGAGGCAAGGCATCTGGACCCACATTGTCAACAATTGCCGAGCCCTTGAATTGTTCTTTAAATCTGGCATAAGCCATATCAGAACTTTCATAGAAAATACTTTGGACCGTTGAACCCAGGGCTTTCAAACCTTCATAAACTTCTTTGCGCTCTTCAGGAGTGACATTACC
>CAIVPQ010000055.1 GCA_903907835.1 uncultured Actinomycetes bacterium | reverse complement strand
CTGTTTAACGATTAGCTTGCAATCCATGCTGACTTGAAAAATTGCATGCAAATAAATTCAAGCATCGGTCTTTGTCATCAGGTGCAAGCAAATCGGCCAAAATAATTGCGCGCACCAATTTCTTGATGTATCTTGATAAATCAAGATAAGTGACTGGAGTCATCATGACCGTTCAACGCGAAAAGTTCTCAAGCCAACTCGACCCGGAATTGCTTAATGCTGTGCGTGACCATGCCCAAAACAACGGTAGGCAGTTTCAATCTGTCTTAGAACAAGCCCTTTCGGAGTATCTAGATCGTCATTTGGCTAATCGTCCCAGAACTCATGTGATGGAAGCCTTAGGACTCAGCATGGATGAATTTACCGAACTCTACGAAAAATTGGCACAGTAAAAGTGACGGATTATTTAACCGTTGCCGAAGCCCTCGCCATTCATCAGATAATCATTCGCAAGTTCGGTGGATCTGATGGTGTACGAGATATGGGGGCTCTTGAATCAGCGCTGATACGCCCGCAAACTGGCTACTACGATGACATTATTTTTCAAGCCGCTGCCCTGTTAGAGAGCTTGGCAATAAATCACCCGTTTCTTGATGGCGATAAACGTGTGGCATTCGCTGTTGTAGATGCTTTTCTTCGTATAAATGGATTCGCATTAAAAGACACCAGCAATTCAATCCACACAAAAATGATGGAAATGTTTGATACAGGAACTTTCACTTTGGGCCATTTGGAGCCATGGCTTCGCTCAATAACAAACAAGAGTGATTAGTTTCGCAGTGGCTTGCGATTACTCAATCGACTCACCTTGGAGCACCGTTATCCGAGAAACCAGCACAGATTCCTAATGCGCTGCAATGACAACATCGAGAATGCGAGCTGATTGACTCTTTGTTGGTTTGACCACCGCGACATCAGCATCAAGTTTGGCAATTAACTCGGCTAAATCATCCACGGTTTCAATTTTTGCCTTGTGCTGGATGATTGCCCTAACAATGCGTCCCTTTGTCGCTTTGTTGTGATGGCTGACAACTTTCGGCGGACCACTGCTCATCTTTTGCATGACACGAGGTATGACTGAATTTTCAGCGGTCTCTATTGGGATTGGTCCTAATTTTTGATAAATCCCCGAGCGTAGATCAATGACCATGCTCTTGACCTGGCTCAACTCCTGGGAAATTAGCGGAGACCAATGCTTGGCAAGCGAACCAACAATTGGCAGCTTTGCATCTCCGGATAGTCGATAAGTGGGAATGACGTCCCCTAATGTAATCAGTCCAAAAAGCGCCGAAACAACATTGGTAATTTGTGTCAATTTTGCCAACTGGCTCTTGCTTAGTGAACCCATGCCAATTGCATCAAATAGCACTCCGGTATAAATCTGATGGGCTGGTGCACAAGGGCTTGAAAAAATTTCACGATTCCGCAGAATTTCGAAATCTTGTTTAGCCGAAATTCCAATTGTTTTGCGGGCTTCATCAATTTCACCCGTTGAAACAACATCAAGGGCGGTTAAAACTTGCTCGCGAGAATTGTTTAGTGCGGGGTAAGACAAATTATCTAAGCAAAGCAAATCCCCTTTTGCCGGACTTGTTTTGCCCTCCGATGGTGGTAATAAAATCAGCGGCATTAGGGGCGCTCGATAATCCCCGAGCCGCCTGCCAAATGTTCATCTAAAGCCTCATTTGCCAACGCATCAGCGAACTTATTGTCCTCACGAGGAATCCAGGTGTAAGTGACATTTGTAAACAACAAGATTTCACGGGCGCGCATAGCAAGGTCTCTCATATCTGGATGCTTGATTTTCCAGCGGCCACTCATTTGCTCAACGACGAGTTTGCTGTCCATTCGCACTTCAACGAATGCATCCTTATCTAGTTCAGCGATGACTTCGAGCCCAGCCACCAGTCCGCTGTATTCAGCGACATTGTTCGTTGCGTGACCCAAAACCCTGGCACGCTCAGCAACAATCTCACCAGTTGCTGCGTCACGAATCACCACTCCATAAGAAGCGTGACCTGGATTACCCCTTGAGGCGCCGTCTGCTTCCATCAAAAAATGGGTCACAGACCGGACTCGACTGTTCTAATGAGGATGCGACGGCACTCTTCACAGCGCACTACATTTTCTGATGGAAGATTCCTGATGCGATCTAGTTCAGTTGCATCAAGCGCAATTCGACAACCTTGACAAGCACCTCGGTGAAGGTGTGCCGCGCCTACTCCCCCGTGGTCTGCGCGGACCTTCTCATAAAGTGCTACCAAATCTGTTGGCAAATTTATCGCTATTGCCTGTCTCTGCGCTAGCAAATCTTCAGATTCGTCGTCAATTTCAGCAAGCAATGCATCTCGAACTGTTATGGCCTGCTCCAACTTTTCTTCAGTGACACTCTTTTCGCTTAAGAGAAGCTCAATGACTGACTTGGTTTCTTCGAGTCGTTCCATTACCTCTAGCTCGACTTCTTCAAGTTCAGACTGTCGAGCCTTAAGCGATACAACTTCGTGTTGCAAGGCTTCTAATTCTTTTGCGGAGGTTACTGACCCATCTTCTAATCGCACATGATTTTTTGTTACCCGAGTAGCAACTTGT
The DNA here is from genome assembly GCA_903907835.1 of uncultured Actinomycetes bacterium. Lineage (GTDB taxonomy): Bacteria > Actinomycetota > Actinomycetes > S36-B12 > UBA5976 > UBA5976. The sequence goes on along the minus strand of CAIVPQ010000055.1, from coordinate 3,820 downwards.
TCCACATCATTTTCAGCTTTACGCAAGACCAGTGAAAGATCTGAAGCCTCTGTCTTGGCCGCCACCAGACGCATGTCGATTGAACCCAATTCAATCTCAAGATCTTGAGTTTCTTTGAGTTCGGGTAAACCGGCTCGCTTGTGCGCTAGTTGCATCAGCTTGGTATCAAAATTTTGAACATCAAGCAATTCTTTTTGTTCGACAGCAGTTGCTGTTACAGCCATTGTGCGCACTCCATTCAAAGTGAAAAGGACCACGGATCAGTCACGATTGCAGAAACCTCAACTGACACATTACCGTCAAGATCCGCAACCAAAAGATCCGCAGCCTGACTTAACCAAAGCCATTCTCCTGACCAATGTGGGATATCGATCAAAGCGCAGTTGGAATTAGCCGCAAACTCCTGCGCGACATGGTGGCGCAGATCTGATGTTACATAGACATCCGCGTCGGTTTGCGCCACTGAATCAAGTAGTGAATCTCCAGCTCCGCCGCAAACAGCGACCCGCCTAATTAGTCGGTCTTTATCCCCGAGGATGTTTATCCCTCTGGATGTTGCCGGCAAGCCCGCTTTGATGACATTGGCGAACTTGCCTAGGGATGTGACCGTTGGCAATGAACCAATTCGTCCAATTCCATTTATCGACAAACTTGCATCTTGATCAAGCGCGATTCCAAATGTGCTTGCCATCGCATCTGTTACGCCAGGTCGCGCGATGTCTGCGTTGGTGTGTGCGGTAAAAAGCGCAATGTTGTTCCGAATAAGCGAGTTAATAATCCGCCCTTTGGCGTTCGTGTCAGCAACGCTAGTGACACCACGAAGTAAAAGTGGGTGGTGCGCAATAATCATTTCGGCACCGGTTCTTATTGCCTCATCAACAACTTCTTTTGTGGCATCCACTGTGAATAAGACTTTATTAACTTCAGACTCAGTGTTTCCAACAACAAGTCCTACCGCGTCCCATTCTTCGGCACTCGCAGGTGGGTAACGCTCATCCATCACATCGATGACATCAAGAACTCGCACAATGGGCATGACTAGAGCCTAGTTGAGAATCAGCCAACTTTAAAAAGATTTTTACGCCAAAGACAGTCAACACTCATTGATGATTACCTAAGTAAGTCAAGGCAAACGGGCAAAGAAAAAGGCCCCAGAAAAACTGAGGCCTTTGTGGGCGATGAGGGACTCGAACCCCCGACCCTCTCGGTGTAAACGAGATGCTCTAACCAACTGAGCTAATCGCCCTACGTGCAAACTAACCTTAGCCCAAAACGTCAGACAAATAAAACTTGAGGTAAACCCAAGAACTCATTGCCGACTTTGAGTGCAATTAGCTGCGCGAATCCCTAAGCAAGTTGCGCAAGTGCCGCTTTGTAATCATCTGAATTGCGTGCATCGCCCGGACCATTCACTACTGACCAACGAAGGATGCCTTCTTTATCGATTACAAAAGTTCCACGCATTGCGAAACCTCGCTCGGCGAAAAATGCGGCGTAAGCCTTTGCGACTTCACCATGAGGCCAAAAGTCAGAAAGTAACGGGTAGTCAAGAGCTTCTTGATCAGCGAATGCCTTTTGTGAAGGTGTGGCATCACACGAGATACCTAATACCTGCACATCGTCTGAAACAAACTCTGAGCTGTTATCACGAATCTCACACAGTTCATCAGTACAAATACCGGTGAAAGCCATAGGGAAGAAAACCAAAACAACGTTCTTTTTTCCGCGGAAATCAGAAAGTGTCACGTCTTGACCAAAGTGATCTTTCAATGTGAAATCTGGAGCAACTTGACCGACTTCTAATGACATTTCTACTCATTTCGTTTGTTATTCCTGCAGTCACAGGAGGAGGTTGGAAATCTAAAAAAATTTTAATTTATCGACGTGACTTTGGCGCAACCAATCGTGTGCCTTGCCAATCGCTTGCCGCATTTATGGTGCTGGTCGACTGCAATCCTGCAGTTGGTGCGGCATCAGAAATATCAATGGACTCCACATGACCTGGACGACCAACCTTAGGAGTCATGAGCCAAATCACTCCCTTATCGGCAAGCGGACCCAGTGCGTCGACAAGTGCATCAACCAAGTCACCATCGTCGCTACGCCACCAAAGCAACACCGCGTCGACTACATCATCAAACTCTTCGCCCACTAATTCCGTTGCCGAAGCGAAGGCTTGCGTGATTGCCGGATCGCAATCGTCATCACGCCCAAGTTCTTGAACAACCCAACTAGGGACCAGACCAAACTTGCCAGACAACCCCTCTGGGGCACCTTCAGGTGAACTCACTAGAACAGTCCACCTGACTATTGCGAATATCGCAACTATTGGCGCACATCAATTTTTGGTGCCGACCTGTCAAATGGGCATCCGCATTCCCATGTTTGGGAGAAATCCGACAGAATAGAGACATGAAAGCGCCACAAGCAACTTTCAAAATTCTGCACACAAAGTCGTGTGCGCCAAAAGCTGTTAAGTAGATCGCGGATCGCGACTGCACACTTCTAGAGCAAAGCAGGTAAGACGCATGACTTCATCACATGAGTCCAGAATCATTGGCGGCATGCCAGAGCAATTTGCAGACGCGAATCCACAAGAGACTCGGGAATGGATTGAATCACTCGACGCACTGATTGCCGTGCACGGCGAACAGCGAGCTCGGGAAATCATGATGACCCTGCTGCGCCATTCAGAATCTCGCGATGTTGGTTTACCAAGTTTGCGCAATACCGACTACATCAACACGATTTCGACATCTGACGAACCAGAGTTCCCTGGCGATGAAAAAATTGAAGGTCGCATTCGCGCGTACAACCGATGGAACGCAGCCATCATGGTTCACCGTGCACAACGCCCCGGTGTCGGAGTCGGCGGCCACATTTCGACCTATGCATCAAGTGCTTCGCTTTACGAAGTGGGCTTCAACCATTTCTTCCGCGGCCCAGAGCATGCTGGCGGTGGCGATCAAATATTCTTCCAAGGTCACGCCTCCCCTGGTATGTATGCCCGCGCATTTCTCGAAGGTCGACTAAGCCCTGAGCGCATGGATGGGTTTAGGCAGGAACTTTCCGCAGCGCCGAATTCTTTGCCTAGTTACCCGCACCCTCGATTGATGCCAGATTTTTGGCAATTCCCGACTGTGTCCATGGGTCTTGGTCCACTTAACGCTATTTATCAGGCTCGCTATAACCGCTATCTACAACATCGCGGAATCAAGGACACATCCGAACAACAAGTTTGGGCTTTTCTTGGCGATGGTGAAATGGATGAAGTTGAATCTCTCGGCGCAATCAGCTTGGCTGCACGTGAAGGGTTAGACAACCTCAATTTTGTTATCAACTGCAACCTGCAAAGACTTGATGGCCCAGTGCGTGGCAACGGCAAGATTATTCAAGAACTAGAAGGTATCTTCCGTGGCGCTGGCTGGAATGTAATCAAGGTCATTTGGGGACGCCAGTGGGATGACCTACTTGCGGCAGATACTGAAGGTGCGTTGGTTAATCTAATGAACCGCACACCTGATGGTGACTTCCAAACTTACAAGGCAGAAAGTGGCGCGTTTGTTCGCGACAATTTCTTTGGCCGCGACCCGCGCACCAAAGCCCTTGTCTCCGATTGGTCAGATGACCAAATTTGGGGTCTGCGTCGTGGCGGTCACGATTACCGCAAGTTGTACGCAGCGTATGCCGCAGCAACTGCGCACACCGGTCAGCCAACCGTCATCTTGGCCCACACAATTAAGGGCTGGACTCTTGGCTCACACTTCGAAGGTCGTAACGCAACACACCAGATGAAGAAACTAACTGTTGATGATTTGCG
>CAIVPQ010000054.1 GCA_903907835.1 uncultured Actinomycetes bacterium | reverse complement strand
CGCATGACTGTTTATCGCTTAGTTCATAACGGCGAATTGCCAGCAATACGTGTTGGACGATCATTTAGAATTCCGCAACAAGCGGTCAATGATTATCTCGAGGAAGCATTCATCGCAGTCGGCTAAGCACTGTTAACTGCCCTTCGGTTTAAGTAATTGCCAGTTATTGCGTAGACTCGACCAAGTACTAGTTCAACAAATGCAAAGGTGGTCCAAATGGGCTCCGTTATTAAAAAGCGTCGCAAGCGGATGGCAAAGAAGAAGCACCGCAAGATGCTGAAGAAGACGCGTTTCCAGCGTCGTAGTAAGGGCTAATTAATTTTCAGGCGCGGGGCGTCGGGTAGCAGCAAGTGCTAACCCGGCACCCGCGCCTATTAATGCCAGCGCTGTTGCGCTCACTGGCAACGCATATCTCTTAACTAAGTGTTCTCGCCTGAAGTCAGCTATAGGCCAGGCATGCTGTTCGGCATACTGGCGCAAACCATTATCAGGATTAACTGCTGTTGGATTTCCAACCGCGGTTAACAACGGAATGTCATTACTAGAATCTGAATAAGCGAAACTAGCTGCTAAATCAAATCCGTGCTTTGCGGCAAGGTCGTGAACGGCTTGCGCCTTTTGTGGCCCGTGCATCGGCGCGCTCTTCAATTTGCCAGTGTAAAGACCGTCGACTACTTCGCTGATCGTGGCAACAGCGCCAGTTAAACCGAGTTTGATTGCGATGACATTCGCCAGTTCAATCGGGGCAGCCGAGACTAGCCAAACTTGGTGACCTGAAGCGCGATGAGAATGAGCAAGTTGCACTGTGCCAGGCCAAACTTTGTCAGCCATTATCTCGTCATAGATTTCTTCACACAGTGACGTAATTTCTGGAATCGTGCGACCAGCCACAAATGACAAAGCATTTTCGGTGATTCGAGCCATGTCGGTGACACTTTCAGAGCCCGATATTAAGAATCGACCCTGAGCGATTGCGTAGTTAGCTAAGTCGGAAGCGGTAAGAATTTTTCTTTCAAAAAGACCACGCGCCAAGTGATAAATGCTGGCACCTCGCATGATGGTGTTATCAATATCAAAAAATGCGGCGATTGTCCCAGAGGTGACTTCATGATGAGGCTCAGGAGTTGCCGACTCTTCTGATTCATTTGCATTCATATAAATAGGGTACTGCGCGCTTGTGACGTGTGGGTTAGATGACAGAATCAAAGTGTGCAGGATTTCACACCACGCGTTGTGCTCGTTGGCAAACCTCGGTGCCACCTTTGTGACGATGCAGAGACGGTAATTGCAAAAGTTTGCCAAGAGTTAAGCGTGAGTTGGATTAGGGTTTCGATTTTAGATGACCCAAACTTGGCGGATCAGTATTTTGAGGCTATTCCGGTGACGCTCATTGATGGCAAAGTTCACGGTCAGTACCGCGTAGTGGAAAAACGGCTTCGAGAAGCACTGACTCGAGAAGGCAACTAGAAAACCCCATAAATTGTGGTTATACCAGCACCCCAGAGGCTAGTTGCAGCCACCCCATGCTCCTAGCACGAAGCCCCCATAAACGCCAATTTTACCTATTTGGAAATTCAGCCTAATCTGACTGCCATAAGTAGTTGAAGGTTGGTTCCATGCCATTGTCACAAGTGCCCAAGCCGCACATTGGCGCGCGTGGTGGCATCCCCGATGCAACTGTCAATCGACTTCCTACTTACCACCGCGCACTAGTTGCAATGGCAGCTCGAGGAATTTCTACTGTTTCATCTGAAGAACTCGCTGAATCAAGTGGTGTGTCAAGTGCAAAATTGCGTAAAGATCTATCGTTCTTAGGTTCGTATGGAACTCGGGGCGTTGGTTATGACGTTGAGTTTTTGGTTTATCAAATTGCGCGGGCGCTAGGTCTAACGCACGAATGGTCTGTAGTAATTGTGGGTGTTGGCAATTTAGGTAATGCACTCGCAGGCTACCCAGGGTTTGCTTCACGAGGATTCAATGTTGTCGGATTGTTTGATACCAGTTCAGCCCGAGTTGGTGAATCGGTGTTAGTCGCTGGTTGCTCAGTTGTGGTTCAGCATGTCGATGCTTTGCCAGAGGTAATGAAAACTTCTGGAGTCTCAATCGGAGTTATTGCTACCCCAGAAGTTGCAGCACAGGCCGTTTGCGATTTGCTCGTTACTCATGGGGTAACGAGCATTTTAAATTTCGCGCCAGTTTTGCTCGAAGTACCTGATGGTGTTGACGTGCGTCGAGTTGACTTGGCTACCGAATTACAGATTTTAGCTTTTCATGAACAGCGCAAAGCGCAAGATGCGTTACGTGCAGCGAGT
>CAIVPQ010000053.1 GCA_903907835.1 uncultured Actinomycetes bacterium | reverse complement strand
TCAGTTTCTAAGACAACATCAAGTTCGCCTTGTGAATGCAAGTCGTAAAGGACAACTGATGAATTGTTAATGATTGGGATCAAAGTCTGCAACAAAACAGTTGTCTTTAAACCACCAGTGCCCTTGATTAGATACCGAGCACCAAAATCTAAAGAAGCGTGTTCTGCAAGCAATTTTGACGCTGACCAGACTTGCGAAAATGGCACGACATCCGTAGCTGTTGTTATTGCCGCGGACATCGGGTCAGGAATTTCTGCTGGCGCGAAATAATCGCCAAACATTCGCACTTCAGCAGAAGCATTTACAAAATTTTCAGAAACATCTTTGTCGGGCATGCCGAATGGGTCTTGGCTAACAATGACGAGTGATTCGGGAGAACCTGTCCAATTCACACATCTAAGTTTCGGCGCGAATGTCACGGTTGCACTTTCTTGATCGGTTAGACCTACGCCAGCAACTAGTGCAGCAGATGACCAAACTGGTGACTGCCAATGATTTCCCAAATCAATTCTTACTGTTGAATTCTCGTCCAGCATCAAACCCTCGATTAGGAAGTTTGCTGCTTTACTAACTGCATTCATAAATGTGGTCACTGATAATTCGATTCGACCCGCTTCACCAATCCAAGTGACAATCGGCTCTGGGCCTCGCGTTTTTGCACACTTCAAATACTCGTCCCATAAAGCACTCATCGAACGAAGTAACCTAGTCGAGCAGGCTTTGATTGCCCAAGTTGATTCATCGCAATAATCTCAACAAGATATCCCTGTTTACGCTTCCAGCGCTTTGCAATAAAACTGGTCTTTAAACCACTATCGTTCCAAGCGGTCCAAGTTTTACCGCGGTCCTTTGATGAACGAATTTGAAAGCTATTTGCGGGCAATACGTCATTTAAGCCTGAGGTCCAAGATACTTCCGTATGCCACTTATCAATTTTCTTAAATGAGATTTTCGAAACCTTAGATGGTTTGCGAGCAACTACTACACCTTTGGTTGCGCTGGCCAAGACCTCATCGTTTACAGTGGCACCAACTACGACTGAATATTGTCCGGGCGCTACAAGCTCGCCATCTATGTTGTGCAGATCCCATAGGTATGAGACTTTGCCTGTTACCCCTTGAGTGCCAGTTGCGGTGGAAACTAAAGAGCCATCGGAGTTGTTAAGCACATCAACTGTCCATGACGCGTTTGCAGGGACAACTGCGGAAATGGTGATTGGGTCCCCCAGGTCACCATCAACTAAACCGGGTGACACAGATAAATCTTGCAACACTGGTCGAAGCAGATAACTTGTGCGGTCTCTAATTTCTGGCACATACGGGTACAGATACCTACCCGGACAGACAGTCAAGCCAACATCCCGATGCGCGGAGATAACTGGGGTCGAGGCAATCTCCCCATATGAATAGCGCGATTTACCTGAGTTATCTGTTGATGGAATCTGCGCTGTGGCATTTGGATCTAGTCCATAGGGCGCAAGTTTCCAAGCCAGCACCTGCGAGATCGAGTTGACTAACAGCGCAGCGCTAGCCTTTGTCGGCTTCACGGTATCAAAATTTCCAACAGCCGAAATTGCAAAAGTATCTTCATTCATGCCTGCGGTGTGTGCACCTTGCACCGGCAAACTAGGACCGTCACAGAATGTGGATGAACCACGAACGCAACCTGCGCGACCTTCATAAATTGTTCCGTACTTATCAACTAAAAAGTTATATCCCATGTCTGCGTACTTAAGACTTTGCGTGAAGTATGCGTAGAGATTTCTAATTTGGCCTGGAGCCTGTTCAGCTGTGTAGTTACTGGTGGTCGCAGTGTGATGAATGAATCCCGCAATAAGTTTGGTGCCCATACGAGGAGTTTTGTCGCGCTTTGATTCGTCCGCACCCCATTGGCTGCGACTGACGATTGCTGGGCGAGAAACAACAGCGCCCTGCGGTGAAGTGACGGTACTGGCTACCTGACCGGTAACCGTTCGACGAATGGCAAGTCTTCGGTCTGCGGAAGTCACTGGGGAATTTACTAGTTCAAGACGTAAATCGGTTGGCATTTGTCCATTGGGGTTTCGCATAATCCACTCAACGCCATCGGCGGTGGGCACTAGTAATGGATCAGCGCCAAATCTGACACCATCACCTTCTGGTGAATTTGGATCAACCCCATGATCGTCGCTGTAATTTAGTCGTTCCCAGTTAGACCAACTGTTGTTACTACGAGTTCTCACTTGAAAATAAGTTGACTCTGAAATTGCGCCGGACCAAGTAACACCCACTAGGGAAAATATCTTTGTCGTTTGAGCCGATAGCAAGACAGTTCTAGTGCTGCCATCTAAAAGTTGACTGGAAACGATATTTTGGGGCGACAGACTCTGGACCGATACCTCTGGAACCAATTGAGAAATTGCCTGAGCGGGAAATGATGTGATTCCGAGCAAACATGAAAAAACCGCGCAAAAGGAAATAAGCGCACGGAAGTATTTTCTGCGGGGAAGCATATTCAAGAATCTACCTGTGAATCTTGAGAAAACAAGGCTTAGAAACGCTTAAATCAATGGGAACATCGGCAGTCTGTGCAACTTCTTCAAATTCCGCAATTTAGCCACATAAAGTACGATCGAGTACAACACTTAGATTTGTTTACATTTTCAGTTCTATCAAGGAGTCGATCAGTTTGACCGTTCAAGGTAGGCATCGAACTTCTTCGGCTCGAAAGTCTGAACACCCTTGGATGCGCAAAGTCATCGGCGCATCTTCAGCGCTAATTCTCATAGCTACGGCCATAAGTGGTGGCGCAGTTTATGCGCTGAACAGTCTTGGTAAGAACATCGGCATAATCGACACTTCGGATTTAGATGAAAAAAATCGGCCCGCACCTGTAGTACAAACCGACACTTCTGCTACAAACATTTTAATTATGGGATCGGATATTCGGTCAGGTTCAGGCAATAGCGGATATGGATTTGTGTCCGGGGCGCGTTCAGATACAACGCTCCTTGTTCATATCTACGAGGGACGACGATCCGCTATTGCTGTATCAATCCCGCGAGATTCTTTTGTCACTATCCCAAATTGCAAGACTTCCAATGGTGGATCTATCGGACCTTGGACAACAAAATTTAATGCGGCATTCGCTTTCGGCGGTCCAGTTTGCACAATCAAGACGATTGAAGCAATCACTGGAGTGCGAGTGGATCGATTTGTAGTGATGGACTTCAACGCCTTTAAAAAGGTGGTGGATGCTGTTGGCGGAGTTGATGTTTGTCTAACCACTCCGGTCTATGACCCGTACATCAAGGGCATCGGCGGCTCAGGTCTTAATCTGCCAGCAGGGATAACCACTATCGACGGTCAACAGGCACTTCAATGGGTCCGAGCGCGTGATGCGCTAGGTGATGGCAGTGACATCGGGCGAATCCAACGCCAGCAAGAATTCGTCTCATCGATGGTGAAAAGTATGAAGCAAAAGGGATTAGCAAAGAATCCTGTCCGCTTGTACCGAGTGTTGTCGGCGGTTACCTCATCATTGACAACAAGCAAAGATTTTTCAAAGATCTCACAATGGCAGGAATTCGCGCTTTCGATCAGCAGCATGCCACTGTCTCAAATCAAGTTCGTAACCGTCCCAAATAAATACATCGAAAATGGCAATGTTGGCTGGTTACCCGAGGCCAAAAAAATGTGGGCTGCGATAAAGAAAGATAAGCCGTGGCCACCTGTTACTAAGCCGACCCCTAAGCCAAGTACGAGCATAAGTACAGGTACAAGTCCAACCCCAACTCCCTCTACTTCACCAACCACAACACTGGTAACTCCCCCAGGTGACGTTCATGTGGTTGTGGTAAATGCATCAGGCGTCGATGGACTCGGCTACAAGGCGTCAAACAGTTTGCGTGAGCGCGGATTCATAATCGACAATGTAACCAGTGTTTCCAAAGTTATTCCAAAGACCAAGGTCCGCTACAACGCTAACTACTCGGAGAGCGCAAAGACTGCTGCCTACTCGGCTAGGACCAAAGAGCTGGTTGAAGATAAGTCACTTGACCGAGCTGTGGTGGTTGTGATTGGCAAAGATTGGACTAACACACGCAAAGTTCCTGTTGACAGCAACAACGGCCCAATCAACGGTGAAGGAAATGATACGAATGTCATTTCTGCCGGCGACTCAATCTGTAGCAATGGAAATAACCGAACTAAGTCTTAATCTTCTTGGAACGGCTTAAGAGGAATCCTGCACCCCAAGACATCTGCATAGTTGCAAGAACTATGGGCAACCAAAATGTTCCGGACTTTGCGCGCTTTACTAACGAAATCGATGAGATGAGGGTCAAACCTAAATAGCCAAGTGGTGCAAGCCCAGCACTCATAAACAATGCGGAATCGCGCACAATGCCCAAAGTAAACATTGTCGAACCCAATAGAACTCCGAGTAGCGCAACCGGTGGCGCAAAATAGCGAAGTGCCGAACTGCCCTTAGTTGTTTCTGGATGTGTGCGCATCAATTCATGACGCCAAGATCCATAGTCGAAATATTGTTTCGCCAAAGCACGCAAAGAGCTGCGCGGATGATATGTGACATACAAATTTGGATTAAACCAAATCAATCCACCAGTTGATCGGATTCGAAAAT
>CAIVPQ010000052.1 GCA_903907835.1 uncultured Actinomycetes bacterium | reverse complement strand
CGAGATCAAACAATCTTGACAAAGATTTCCAATGAGCAAACGCATAGCGTAAATGTTGTTGGCTGGCGTTGGTCATGGGCCTTCAATTATGAGGAAGAGAACGCCTACGATGTTGGAACTCCAGGCGAGCGACCCACACTTTGGTTGCCAGTCGACGAAAAAGTTAAATTTGTACTGACTTCTCCTGATGTGATTCATTCATTTTGGGTACCCGCTTTCCTCATGAAGATGGATATTGTTCCTGGCCGCCATAATGCATTTGAGGTCACGCCAAACAAGTTGGGTACTTTCGTCGGGAAATGCGCTGAGTTATGCGGTGTTGATCACTCACGAATGCTTTTCAATGTGAAGGTTGTCTCGCGCGCTGACTACGACCTGCATATTGCTGAACTTAAAGCCAAGGGTCAGCAAGGTTCACTTGATAACGGTCGCGCGAAAGTAACAGGAGAGTAGTTATGGCGATTATTGATAAGCCGATTGCGCAAGAGCAGTTCGCATTCGCGGGAAAACCAAAACTTTCCAAAGGTCGACAAGTTATCAAGTGGATGACATCTACTGACCATAAGGTCATCGGCAACCTATACATGGTTACTTCTTTCAGCTTTTTCATCATCGCGGGTGCGATGGCGCTGATTATGCGTGCTGAACTAGGTCGCCCTGGAATGCAATTCATTAGCAATGAGCAGTACAACCAGCTCTTTACGATGCATGGCACCTTGATGTTGTTCCTCTTTGCGACAGCACTTTTTGCCGGATTTGCGAATGCGATTATGCCTTTGCAAATTGGCTCCCCAGATGTGGCATTCCCACGGCTAAACATGATTAGTTATTGGTTGTACCTGTTCGGTGGAATCATTGTCATGTTAGGTTTCATCACTCCTGGTGGGGCCGCAGCTTTTGGATGGTTCGCCTATTCGCCTTTGTCCAATGTGGTGAACTCACCAAACATCGGCTCTGATCTTTGGATAATGGGTCTGACCATGAGTGGTATGGCCAGCATCTTGGGTGCAGTTAACTTCATCACCACAATTTTCACGATGCGCGCGCCTGGAATGACTATGTTCCGTATGCCCGTATTCACTTGGAATGTCCTTCTCACCAGTGTTCTTGTACTTATGGCGTTTCCGGTGTTAGCGGCAGCAATGCTAATGCTCGAAGTAGATAGAAAGTTTGGTTCGCAGGTCTTTGATTCCGCTAATGGTGGCGCATTGCTCTGGCAGCACCTGTTCTGGTTCTTTGGCCATCCCGAGGTCTACATTTTGGCACTGCCATTCTTCGGTATCGCTACTGAAATTTTGCCAGTATTTAGCCGTAAGCCAATTTTTGGCTACAAGGGTATTGTCTTTGCAACCATTGCGATTGCGGGCCTTTCAGTATCGGTTTGGGCTCATCACATGTATGTCACAGGTGCGGTGAACTTACCCTTCTTCTCGTTTATGACCATGCTCATCGCGGTACCTACTGGCGTTAAGTTCTTCAACTGGATTGGCACTATGTGGAGAGGTTCGGTCTCATTTGAATCACCTATGTTGTGGACAATTGGATTCCTAGCAACTTTCCTTTTCGGTGGGTTAACGGGAATCATCTTGGCAGCACCGCCACTTGATTTTCACGTGAGCGACTCTTATTTCGTGGTGGCACATTTCCACTACGTAATTTTTGGCACCGTAGTGTTTGCCATGTTCGCAGGTTTTTACTTCTGGTGGCCAAAATTCACGGGCAAGATGCTCGATGAGCGCCTTGGTAAATTACATTTCTGGCTGGTATTTTTTGGCTTCCATATCACGTTCCTAGTTCAGCACTGGCTGGGAATTGAAGGTATGCCACGTCGTTACGCAGATTACTTGGCCAGCGATGGTTTCACTGGATTAAATGAATTATCCACAATCGGCTCAATTGTCCTTGGTGCTTCCACTTTTGTATTCTTCTGGAACATTTATAAGACCCACAAGAATGCGCCAATGGTCAATTGTGATGATCCATGGGGTTGGGGTGCATCGCTTGAGTGGGCAACTTCATGTCCTCCACCGCGACACAACTTCACTTCAATTCCTCGGATTCGTAGTGAACGCCCCGCATTTGACTTACATCATCCTGAGGCCGAAGGTATCGACTTGCCAAAACGACAGAATATTTTCGATGACCTCGTCGGTGGCCCTGATTTGAAAGGACTATAACTATGAAGGTTGGCGGTCTTTTATTTGCTTTCGGTAGCGTGTTTTTCCTCCTTATTACGGCAATTTACTGGTTTATGACCGGTGAGGTTGTTGGCACCACAGCACTTGCTCTAACAGGTGGCTTAGCTTTCCTTGTGGGATTCTATGTGTTGTTCACCTCCAAACGTGTGGGTGATTTGCCTGAAGATAACTCAACCGCGTTGATCAGTGATGCTGATACGAATTATGGGTTCTTTTCTCCACACTCATGGTGGCCATTCATGATTGGGTTATCTACTTTCGTATTTGTCTTAGGTTTTGTGTTTGCAAGTTGGCTAGCCGCGTTAGGAATCATGTTTATTCTGTTCGCTACATTCGGATTGCTTTTTGAGTATTTCCGTGGCGAATTCGCAGATTAAGTTCAAAATCATAAATGATTGGCAATCTGCGACTGGGCCTTGCTAGTCGAGCTGGCTATTTCGCAGGCTTGGTGTCTAGGACTTTTGGTCGTGGCAGGGGAGAGACCATTCATGGCCGGGTTCTACTCAAGGTATACCCATCAGCCTTAGAAAAGCTTGCAGTTGGGCGAGACATAGTTCTAGTCAGTGGGACCAATGGTAAGACAACAACTACATCTCATCTAACAAAGATTCTTGCACTTGGTACCGATGAACTGGTTAGCACGAGTACCTTTGGTGCGAACATGCATTCTGGCATTGCTACCGCGCTGGCCACTAAACCACAAAATCGCTACGTAGTACTCGAATGTGACGAACTTTATCTACCTTTTATGTATCAGGCGCTAAAACCTAAAGTCATAGTTCTACTCAATTTATCTCGAGATCAGTTACATCGAACAGGTGAGGTGCGCAAGGTAGCTAACCTGTGGCATCAGACATTCACTAAGGACGATGTCACTTTGGTGATAGATAGAGACGACCCCTTTTTGGAATTCGCAGTAGCAAATGCTGGGCATGTTCTACGTGTTACTTTTGGTGGTCGCAAACATCCTGATGCTGCTACCTGTCCTGCCTGTTCAGCCTTACTGGATTGGTCCGCAGGAGACTACAGGTGTGAATGTGGGCTTGGTAATGAACTGCCTCAAGTCCGGGCAGATCAAAGGCTGCGAGGCCCAGGTAGAAATTCCGTTCTGGCTATTGAAGCGGCAAGGCTTATGGGTGCGGTTGTTCCGGTGGATTTGCAAGAGGAATTGACCTTGAACGCTCCAGATCGAGTCAGTGATTTTCATGTTGCAGGTCGATACATACCGACTCGGCTGGCCAAGAATCCAGAGAGTTGGCGAGAATCACTAGGTCAGTTAAGTGCAAGGCAGATTATCCTGTCGGTGAATGCAAAAGGAATCGACAGCCTTGATACCTCGTGGCTCTGGGATGTGGATTATCGTTCACTAGAGTCCACGCAAGTAATTTGTACAGGCGACCGGCGGTTAGACGTTGCTTATCGTCTCAGCGTGGCTGGTATTGACGTTTCTGTTGCCGAGTCATTTAGCAAAGCAGTTGAGATGTTTACCAGCGAACCTATTGAAGCAATTGCAAGTTATACCGCTTTCCAAGATCTTGCCGCGAATGCTCTTGGATTATCGAAAGCCGTTACTGGTGGTCAACAATGAGCAAACTGCAGATAGTGCGGCTCTACCACGACCTGCTTGGGACTTATGGCGATCAGGGAAATGCGGAAGTCTTGATTCATCGGGCTAAAGCGCGTGGATTTGAAGTTGAACTCCACGAAGTTGCTCCTGGCGAATCTATACCCGACTCAGCAGATATCTACTTGTTGGGTGGTGGCGAAGATGGTCCGCAATCTATCGCCCTTGAGATGTTGCTTGTTGATGGTGGTCTGAACAGGGCAGTTGCCAAAGGAGCTTCACTGTTAGCTGTTTGTGCAGGCTTTCAACTAATTGGCACAGCGTTACCGAATAGTGCAGGTCAAGACGTTAAAGGACTTGAAATTGTAGATGTGACAACAATTTACACAGAGCAGGAACGCTGCGTCGGTGAACTGGTTATTGCTGGTGAATTGGATTCAGATGGTAACCAAAGCATTCTGACCGGTTTTGAGAATCATCAGGGCCGCACAAAATTGGGTAAAGGGGTTAGTCCTTTAGGGATCGTTTTGCGCGGATTTGGGAATGGAATGGCTAATGATTCCGGACAGATTGATGAAGGCGTACAAATGGGGAATGTGTTTGGAACCTATATGCATGGTCCCGTTCTAGCCAGGAACCCAACTCTTGCTGATCAAATTCTCACGAGTTCTTTGGGTGCGCTAGCTACGTATGACGATGAGTTTGCGCAAGCGCTTGCTTTGGAACGCCGAGCGACGCTGTGGCCTAATAATTAGCCTTACAAACATGAAACAGGGCAACCAATTAGGGATTGCCCTGCTTCAAATTAGGTGTTAGTGACTATCGATTGCAGTGCGCTCATGAGCACCCAACTGATGAGCGAAATGTTCATCAGCTTCTGCTAGTTCTTGCTCACTTGGCGCTGAAACATTGTCAGTGTAGAACCAGCCAGAAAGCTTCGCCTGAATCTTTGCTTTTCGGCCCTTTGGATTTCGGACGCCATGTTCATCTTCACCGCTAGTGATTTCCATCACAGGTACGTCAACTTTAGAAAGCAATACCGCGCGTTCTTCAAATGAGACAGGCTCATGGATTTCAATGAACTCACCATGCGGTAGGCGTAACACACGTCCAGTCTCGTAGCCATGGAGCAACTTTTCTTTATCCCTGCGCTGTAGTCCTAGGCAGATGCGCTTGGTCAGAACAAAAGCCAGAGGAGGAACTGCAAATAGGGCAATCCGTAAGGTCCAAATCACAGTATTGATTGAAAGGTTGAATGCCGTGGCCATAATGTCGTTACCGCCAGCAATCCAAAGTATTAGGTAGAAACTCAATGCCATGACTCCAAGAGCAGTTCTTGTTGGAGCATTTCGCGGGCGATCTAGGATGTGGTGTTCGCGCTTGTCACCAGTTATCCAAGCCTCAATCCAAGGGTAGACCCCGAGAAGAGTGAACATGATTCCAGGAATAATCAACGCAGGAATCAACAAGTTCCAACTAATTGTGTGGCTCAGGATGTTCCATTCGATATTTGGTGTCAACCGAACAGCTCCATCAAGCCAACCGATGTACCAGTCTGGTTGGGAACCGGCGGTGATTTGGGATGGGGTGTAGGGACCATAAAGCCAAATTGGGTTAATCGTGACCAGCCCAGCAATCAGCGAGGTAACACCAAACACAATGAAGAAGAATCCGCCAGCCTTAGCCATGTACACCGGGTAGAGGCGGTAACCAACTACGTTACTTTCGGTGCGACCAGGGCCAGCAAACTGAGTGTGCTTCTGGTAGAAAACCATGATGAGGTGGACGGTTATGAGACCGAGCAAAATGCCTGGAATCAATAAAATGTGGACTGAGTAAAGACGTGGAATAAAGTCTGTACCTGGGAATTCGCCACCGAATACGAACATGGCAACGTAGGTTCCAACAACTGGAATCGCTTGCATAATTCCCTGAGCAATGCGCAATCCAGTGCCGGAAAGCAGATCATCGGGTAGCGAGTATCCAGCGAATCCCTCGAGAATTGCCAAGGTTAGAAGTCCGGTACCAATCAACCAGTTGAGCTCGCGGGGCTTGCGGAAAGCTCCGGTGAAGAAGACTCGAAGTAGATGAACTGTTACTGCGGCAACGAAGAAAAGTGCTGCCCAGTGGTGAATTTGGCGCATGAGCATGCCACCACGAACATCGAATGAGATATTCAGTGCTGAACTATATGCCTCAGACATCTTGACGCCCTTAAGCGGCAAATATGAGCCGTTATAGATAACCTCAGTCATTGAAGGGTTGAACCAAAGTGTCAGGTAGGTGCCTGAAAGTAGCAGAATGATAAAGCTGTAAAGGGCAATCTCGCCCAGCATGAATGACCAGTGGTCAGGGAAAACCTTGTCCAAAAGACGTTTAGTGAAGTTTGCTGAGGCTAAGCGGTCATCAACGTAACCCGCCGCAACACCTACTTTGCTCACTACTACATTCTCTGATGCCTTTTGTTGTGTGTCGCTCATCCGCGCTCCCAGAAACTAGGTCCAACTGGTTCTTTAAAATCGCCGCGTGCCACCAAATAGCCCTCGGCGTCAACAGTAATTGCAAGTTGTGGCATTCGGCGGGCAGCAGGACCAAAAATCACATTTCCCTTATTTGCAAGGTCAAATGTCGATTGATGGCATGGGCACAATAAATGGTGAGTCCGCTGTTGGTAAAGAGAAATTGGGCAACCGACATGCGTACAGATTTTAGAAAAAGCCAAGATTCCCTCGTAATCCCAATTTTCGCCCTGTTGCCCAAGGATCTCAGCCGGATCCATTCGCACCAAGATAATTGAGGCTTTACCGCGCTGGTTTAGATTGCCTTCGCTTTCTTCGATCTCAAGTAAGTTCTCAGGCACAGCATTAATCAAACCGCCGATAGGGATGTCTGAAGCTTTAATCTTTTGGTAAGTGGCATCCGTGACAAGATGCACATCCTTTTTCCAGATTGTGTTGCGCAGACGAGTGTTTGGCATTGGCCCTAAGTCGCGCAAAAGCACAACCAAAGGAATCGGTAGCAATGCTAACGCTCCCAAAAGAGTGCGCCTGATTAATTTGTGTTCACCAAATCCAGACTCTGCCGCACCGCGATTGAAAATCTCGACAACCTCAGCGCGTTCGGCAGCAGATGAGGACAGTGAGTGACGTTCTTGGGTTACTTCGACATCTGGCATCAGCTTCTTAGCCCAATGGATTGCTCCTGTTCCAATAAGAAACAAAGCTAAACCAAGAGTGAGCCCAAGAAGTACGTGGTTAGTACCGACAGTTCCAATAACTGGAATGGATACTAGAGAAGTATTGGGAACTTTGATGTAGGCGACTGTGAACGCAATAAGTAATGCAATTGAGCTAGCGAACATCAGGGCAACTTGACGCTCTGCTCGCTTGGCAGCAACCGGATCAATATCAGCCCGCCTCGGAGTGTGCGCGGGGAGTGGAAGTACAGGAACTCCAGAAACTAAATCTTTGCCATCGCGGGCACCAACTGGATCAGTTGAACCTAATTCAATTTCATTCATCGTGATTTGGCTCCAATCCAAACTGCCACACCAAGTAGTGCACCAAGGCCAATGACCCAGATAAACAGACCTTCTGTAACAGTCCCTAGGCGACCAAGTCCGTAGCCGCCTGGGTCCTCTTGCTTCTGCAATTCTTCAATGTAACGAATGATATCGCGCTTATCTGTTGGGCGCATTGTGTTATCGCTAAACACTGGCATGGACTGTGGCCCGCTGAGCATTGCCTCATAAATGTGCTTTGCGGAGGATTTCATCAAGCTAGGTGCCCAACGACCTTCTGAAAGCGCTCCTCCTCGGCCTGAGAAACTATGGCATTGCGCACAGTTAGTGCGAAACAGTTCGCCGCCAAGTGCTAGATCGGCATCAGCTGTTGACACGTCTTCGACTGTCGGAATCTGCGGACCAGGCCCGAGACTTGCGATATAAGCGGCAAGCGCAGCAATTTCAGCCGGAGTATAAACAACCTTTTTTACCGGTGCTTGAATTCCAGGTCCAGCCATAGGCATACGACCGGTTGCAACATTGAAGTCAACAGCTGCGGCGCCAACTCCAATAAGTGATGGGGCATCAGTTGATCCCTGTGCTGCTAATCCGTGACAAGACGAGCAACCCTCTAGAAACAATTGCTTTCCAGCCGTTACCTGCGTTGCTGAAGGCGCGCTAACTTTTGGTGCTGTGCCTGCAGCCACTGCTGCGTATGCAGCACCTGTTGTACCAAGTGCAACCACCAACACTGCCAATAGGGCTGCTGGATGTCTACGACTTATTGCCACTTTTGTTCCTCTGTCTTTAGTTTTGGATAAAAATTATTTGATTAGGTAGATGGTTGCGAAAAGACCAATCCAAACAACATCTACGAAGTGCCAATAGTAAGAAACGACGATGGCTGAGGTTGCTTGCTGATGGGTGAAATTGCGGCTTGCATATGTTCGGGCGATAACGAACAGGAACGCTAGAAGTCCGCCCGTAACATGCAAACCGTGGAAGCCCGTGGTCAAGTAGAAGGCTGAGCCATAAGCCGAGGAAGCAAGCGTTAAACCTTCGCGCACCAAACTTACGTACTCGGCAACCTGACCACCAACAAAAAATGCGCCCATGAGGAAAGTAATCGAGAACCACTTGCGAAGGTTCTTCACGTCACCTCGTTCGGCGGCAAAAACCCCCAATTGGCAGGTGACACTCGAAAGAACCAAAATTGTAGTATTCGCTGCAGCAAATGGGATGTTCAGCATATCGCCAGACTCTGCCCAAACATCCGGGTTTACTGAACGCAAAGTGAAATACATGGCGAACAAAGCTGAGAAAAACATCAACTCGCTGGAAAGCCAAACGATTGTGCCGACTGAAACCATGTTGGGTCGTTCGGCTTGGGTAGGAACTCTAATTGCAGGCGCAGTAGTCACGGTTAAAGTTTACTGAAAAGTCAGGCATCTGCATTGGTTGGGACGGGTGTTTTGACTTGATTGAGATACATGACACATTCATGCAAGGCGATGCAAAGATTTGACATGGAATCAGTTACGCTCTTTCCTGTGTCGAATTCTGATCGCGTTCTTAAAGTATTGGTCTACAGTGACGATTCAACGGTGCGTCAAAGCGTTAGAACTTCGCTTGGCCGTAAGCCTTCACCTGACATAAGTGATGTTGAGTTATTTGAATGCGCAACGCCGCCAGCTGTTATTGCGGCTGTTGACAAATCTAAGTTTGATTTGATCATTTTGGATGGGGAAGCAACCCCCGCGGGTGGTATGGGTGTGTCTCGACAACTCAAGGATGAGATTTACAACTGTCCGCCAATCTTGGTGCTCGTAGGGCGAGTTGACGACCGATGGCTTGCCTCTTGGTCTCGGGCTGATGCGGTATTCGCGCACCCAATTGATCCACGAGCCATTGTTAAGGCAGTAATTGAACTACTCCCGAAATCATCAGTAATTTCCTAGTTGGGGCAAAAACATGTCTGAGTTTCAATGGAAAGACATACTTGCGGTTTTAGGTGCTCGGGGAGATTTAACAATTGAACAGTCCATTTGGGCTATGCAAACCTTGATGTCGGGAACTGCAACAGATGCACAAATTTCTGCCTTTGTGTTTGGACTTAAAGTTAAGGGCGAAACAGCAACTGAGATTTCTGGTTTAGTTTCGGCAATGCTTGAAAATGCAGTCCGGGTTCCGCTAGGACGAGTAGCAGTTGATGTTGTCGGCACGGGCGGCGATGGTGCAAATACGGTAAATGTCTCCACGATGTCTGCAATAGTTGTCGCTGGGGCAGGCATACCCGTTCTTAAGCACGGCAATCGTGCAGCTTCATCTAAGTCGGGAACTGCTGATGTGCTCGAGGCCCTAGGTGTAGAAATTTCCATTGCGCCAGAACACGTCGCAACATGTTTAGTTGAGGCAGGAATCGCTTTTTGTTTTGCGCCAAATCATCATCCAGCCATGCGTTATGCGGGTCCTGTGCGAAAAGAGTTGGCAATTCCAACTGTCTTCAACGTATTGGGACCATTGGCAAATCCAGGTCAGCCGCCGGCGGCACTTCTTGGCTGCGCTGATATTCGGATGGCACCAGTGCTCGCACAAGTTCAACTTGAACGTGGTCTGAAATCAATCGTTGTACGAAGCGATGAAGGTTTGGATGAATTATCCACTTCGACGACTTCACAAGCCTGGGATACGACATCTGGATATCTGCGCCATGAGGTAATTGATCCTCAAGTGCTGGGTTTGCGAACGTCCTCTTTAGCGCAGTTACGTGGAGGAGACGCATCTCAAAATGCACAAGTTGTCCGCGACTTATTTGCAGGATCCAATGAGGGGGATTTGGCTGTCATCCGTGAAGTAGTAGCTCTTAATGCGGCAACAGCAATAGTTGCTTTTGATGCTGCCAATGGTGACTCCCGATTTGGCGAGGTAACCGCAACCTTGACTTCTCGTATTCGTAATGCGTTGCCGTTAGCCTTCAAGTCGATTGATGACGGTGGTGCTCAAAAGGCGCTAGCTCGCTGGATTCATGTCACCCAAGAATTCGCGAAGCTTTAATCGGGCCTAACAATTCTCTGGCTAATGCCAATAGGAATGCCCACACCAATAGGCATGCACCATGTGTATCCGCTGGAAATCTCTACGATTCTGGTTTGACCATCTCCGAGCCAGCGCAGAAGTAATTCTGTTTCTCCAACTAGGGTTTCTTGATCAATGTCAGCAGCACTGGTCGCTAAAGCTGCCTTAGCTACGGCTTGTGCATCTTGTCCCGGTAATGCGTGCACGCTAGCTGCGAGTCTTCCTCGTTTGATCACATTGATATGCCATCCACCCTCGGATGTGTTGGCAACAGCAACCATTTCTGGAATAACTCTTAAGGAGCGTACGGCAGCAGCTCTATGCGATCCGAGCCTGAATGCATTTAGCCGATCTCGAATAGTTGATGCGTCTTCGAATCTTTCAGATTGGGCAAGAGTCTCCATTTTTGAGGTCAAATTATCGATCAGCCCGGTTTGGCTTTGGGTCATCAAAATCTCGAGTTCACCAATGAGCTCTAAGTAGTCTTCATTCTTTGACCCATCAACGCATGGAGCGACACAACGATTAATCTCGGCAAGAACACAAGGTGCCATGCTTGTCGATTTTGTAATTTTCTCTTTACATTGACGGATGGGAAGAACTTCGTAGATGGCGCCCATGGCTAACTCAGCCTGCTGTTGTCCATGAAAAGGACCGATGATTCGATTACCTATTTCGCTGGTGTGACCCTTGCGAATAATTGAAAGCCTGGGAAATCTTTCATCTGTTACGCGGACCCACGCGGTACTCTCTGGTTTTCTAGATCGAATGTTGTACCGAGGCTTTAACTCAGCAATTAGTCTCAGTTCCCGGATAGATGCTTCAAGGGAACTCGCGCAAACAATCGCTTCCACTGATTCGGCCAACGCGATCATTGAATTAATCTGCTTGCGGCTTTCACTTGCAGTGAAATAAGTTTTCACGCGACGTTTTATGTTTGTTGAAGTGCCCACGTAAAGTGGAGACTTTTTCACGTCGTAGAAAATATAGACGCCTGGAGATTCCGGTAGCGCATCGGCTAGGTGACGTTTCAGTCGACGCTTTTCAGTTGCAATTCCATCAAACTTAGATAGGGAATCCAGGTCGCTGATGCCTAGGTTTCCGAGTCTTTCAATTAAGCCATGGAGGACTGTGACAGTCGCCCGAGCATCATCTAGTGCGCGGTGCGTTGGTGTGGTTTGAGCATGAAAATACTTTGCTAATGTGCCAAGTTTGTTGTTAATCACTTCACCGTTGCGCAGAACTTTTCGGGCGATGGTCACGGTGTCCAATATTCGTGGTTTAGGCCAGGAGAGGTCGAATCTTTTACAGGCACCAATTAGGAACCCAACGTCAAAAGGGGCATTGTGTGCAACAAGTACTGGACCGTCTGGGTCGCCAAAGCCTGCAAAATCTAGAAAAGCTGAGACACCCTGGCTTACTGTTGGGGCTCCTGCGACATGGAATTGCGTGATTCCAGTTAGTGCACTGATAAATGCTGGTATCGGGACACCGGGATCGGTAAATGTTCGGAATTCGCCAAGTACCTCACCACCTCTGACTTTTACCGCGCCTATTTCAGTAATTCCCGCCTCATTCGCAGGACCGCCTGCGGTTTCTAAATCCACAATCACAAAAGTGACCTGATTTAGTGGGGTGGAAATGTCGTCAAGAGTGAGTGGAGAAAATTTGGTCTCTTTTGGATTGGGCAAGTATGCGCTTTGTGCGCCCTGAAAAGGATTCAGCGTACTCAAGTTCTCCTGATCCATAGTTGGACTGTACAACTTAGCTGCGACATGAGCGATATGTGTATCGCTTTGAAGGCTCTAATCATCGGCGTGTCTGATTTAGGAAATATGTCTTACCCGTCTTCTAGTTTGAAATTAGTTAGTAATTGCTAGGAATGAGGACTAGATGTTATTAGATTGTCAAAGTTGTGTGATGCGAGATCTTGCCTGTGGTGATTGCGTGGTTTCCTTGTTGATTGGACCAATCGGTGGCTCAATTGCGGAACACAAAGATTCATTTGCGGTATTGGCTAGCGCGGGCTTGGTTCCACCGTTACGCCTGCTGACCTCGGAAGAAATTTCACTTAAAAATATTGACTGCGACAACATCGCTTCACTCGAACAAGATGATGCAGTGGGTCTCTAAAAGATACGGCAAGATAGAGGTGTGATTGCTGCTGCACCTGTATCTGTATCTGGTGAGCAAACACTTGTAATAACGAATGATTATCCGCCTCGCCCCGGTGGAATTCAGACTTTTGTCTTTGAAATGGTACGAAGGTTCTCTGCGGACTCTGTCACAGTACTGACTTCAAGCTTTGAGGGTGCCGAGGAATTCGACTCGCAAAATGCGTGGGACGTTGTTCGGATGGATACCGAAATTCTCCTACCTAAAAAGGCGACTTTGCTTGAGGCAATCAGCATCATTGAACAAAAGAAGATTACCCGAGTTGTTTTCGGGGCTGCGGCTCCATTGGGTTTGCTAGCCAAAGAATTGCGTGAGCTAGGCGTCGAAATCATTATCGGAATCACACATGGTCACGAGGCGGGTTGGGCATCAACTCCTGGTACTCGTCAAGCTTTAAACCGTATTGGTGAACATGTTGATCGATTAACGTACCTCGGTTCCTACACTCAAAAAAAGATTTCTCCAGCCCTCGAACCGCAAGACGCAAGCAACTTGCGCCAACTGACTCCAGGTGTTGATACTGATGAATTTAATCCAGGGCGCAAGGAATTGGCTCAAGCCTTTCGCGATCAAGTGGGTTTGAAGAATCGTCCAGTTGTTGTGTGCGTCTCAAGAATTATGGCGCGTAAAGGTCAGGACACTCTTATCGAGGCAATGCCACTAATCAAGCAAGAAGTTCCAGACGTTGCCCTTTTAATCGTGGGAGATGGTCCATACAGGCCGCAATTGGAAAAACGGATTAAAGCCCTTGGAATAGAAGACGATGTTTTTCTTACCGGCAAAGTTCGCAAGGAAGATTTGCCGACTTGGTATGCGGTGGGCGACATCTTTGCAATGCCATGTCGCACCAGAGCGGCTGGTTGGGATGTTGAGGGTTTAGGAATTGTTTATCTTGAAGCTTCTGCAACAGGATTACCAGTAGTTGCGGGAGATTCGGGTGGCGCCCCTGACGCAGTCATTGAGGGAGTAACTGGATTCATTGTTGATGCACGGAACGAAAAACCAGTAGCTGGTGCACTGATTCACTTACTGAATGATCCGCAATTGGCTAAAGAAATGGGAATTGCCGGCCGTGCATGGGTTGAGCAATCCTGGACCTGGGATCATTCATTTAACCGACTAAAGCAGATGCTTTCTGGGCACGACCCTGATCAGCTGGTTTGATTTTTAAGTTTGACCAACAGAGGTATGTTGCTGCGATTAGGGCCACGATTCGAATTGTATGAAGTGTGACTGGCAACAACTTGCCAATTTCAAATTCAATGTACAGAGCTGGATAAATGATTGATCCACATAGTGAACTGGTAAGTATCAGTCCGGCAATCCAAGCAAAATGACGTTGTGGCTTGAATGCACAAACTGCAAGCAATGCCACAATCCAGACTATGTATTGCGGCGACAACACTCTACTTGTCACCATGGAAATTAGTACTGCAAGCAAGGTCAAGTCGCTGGCTTCGACATGTTCTAAGGCCCCGCGGTATCGACGCCAAACAAGATTTCCGAGTAGTACAGCACCAACTACCGTAACCAAAAGGCAGACAAGCCGTGTTCCAGATGCAACGACTTCGACTGCACCATAAAGCAACTCAATCTTTATATCTTTCGGTCCTGCGTTCCAAATCATGTAAGGCAAAGCGCCAACTGATTCGATTTGTAAACCTCTAGCCCGCTGCCCAGTGATGAAAGAGAAACTTCCAGGCCACCAAGCGAGCATGATCAGCGACCCACTCACGAATGTCACGGTAAAGGAGGCGAAAACTTTGGAAGCAGTTGCGCGCGGCGTGGCAACTAAACCAAGAACTGGCCATACCTTCAGCAATGCACCAAGAGCTACAAGCGCTCCGAAAGCGTTGGGTGAGGAAAAGAGAACTAGTGCGGCAACCATAGCTAATGTCGGAAAAATATCCATTCGACCGAACATAATTGGTCCAATAAAAATTGGAGCGGCAACCCAAATCAATGGTGGGAATGGGTTTAAGTTCGCGAGCTTTTTGGCATGTTTCATGATCATGGCCATAATTCCCAAATCTGCCAACAGTGCAAAGGCTACAAACCCGACAGAGCCAGGACCGAGGGAATGAGCGAAACAAAAAATCACGGCGGCTAGGGGAGGGTACTGCCACATTGAATCATTAAGCGGAAATTGACCGTTGGAAATGTTTTCTGCCCACCAGTTGTAAAGGGCAACATCTGCCAGCCATCCCGAAACAGGACGAGCCGTCTGAACTGCGGCGTATACGGCGATTGCTCGTGTGATTGCCCAGCCAGTAAAGATAGCCATTACGCGTGAAGAAATGTTCAAAACTTTTCCTATTTGTAGAGTGATGCGATTTGGTCGGCAAAGTCACTAGTAACGAGGTGTCTCTTGATGCTCATCTTAGGAGTTAGATAACCGTTATCAATAGTGAAATCAGTTGGCAGAATCACAAATTTCTTAATTGCTTCCGAATTGGAAACTGCCTCATTAGCAACGTTCACTACACCCTGCACAATTTCGCGGACTCGCTTGTCATTCACAAGGTCTTCCAGGGAGCCCATCTCAATACCATGAGAGGCAAGTATCCCGGGCAAGGCATCAGTATCTAAGGTGATTAAAGCTGCAATAAATGGTCGAGCATCCCCAACAACTACACACTGACTAATAATTGGATTAGCCCTGAGGCGGTCTTCTAAAACTGCTGGAGCAACATTTTTGCCACCATTCGTCACCAGGATTTCCTTCTTGCGACCCGTTATGTAGAGGAATCCATCTTGGTCCAAATGCCCGATATCTCCAGTTTGTAGCCAGCCATCCTTTGTGAATGTGTCTGCTGTGGCTTGAGCATTTTGCCAGTATCCCTTAAAGATGTGCGCACCCGTGAGTTCAATCTCGCCGTCTTCAGCAATGCGGATTGAGGTGCCAAAAACCGGGCGACCAACCGATCCAATTTTTATAGCGCCTGGGATGTTAAGCGATGTACCAGCGGTGGTTTCCGTTAAACCATATCCCTCAAGGACCATAAGACCTAGGCCACGAAAATAATGTCCAAGCCGTTCACCTAGCGATGCGCCTCCAGAGATTGCATGGGTAACCCGTCCGCCCATTGCTGTTCGCAATTTTGAATAGACCAGTCGATCGTAAAAGCCATGTTGCATGCGCAGCGAAATCGGGATCTGTCCTACTGAAATCGCTTCACTATATTTAATTGCGATACTCGTTGCTCGATCAAAGATGGCGCCTTTTAACTTTCCAGCATTATGAGCTTTGGAACTTGCACCGTTGAATACTTTTTCAAACACGCGAGGAACTGCCAATAAGAATGTTGGTTTGAATGATCCCATCTCTTGTAAAAGAAACGCCGGGTTGGGGCAGTGACCAATAGTTACTCGGGAGCGGATCATCGCAACTTCAATCATTCGTCCGAAAACATGTGCAAGGGGCAAGAAAAGCAAAGTTGAGGCTCCGGGTACCGCAAATATTTCAGGTATGCCAGCGATTAGATTGTCAGATTCCGACATCAAATTACCGTGAGTTAGCATGCATCCTTTCGGGCGCCCAGTCGTTCCTGATGTATAGATGATGGTGGCTATATCTTCATGTGTGTTCAATTTGCGACGCTCATCAAGTTGCCCGTCGGTAATGCTTAATCCCT
This sequence comes from uncultured Actinomycetes bacterium, assembly GCA_903907835.1. Taxonomy (GTDB): domain Bacteria; phylum Actinomycetota; class Actinomycetes; order S36-B12; family UBA5976; genus UBA5976. Next base: position 19,605 of record CAIVPQ010000052.1, on the reverse strand, counting down.
TGAGGGCCAGGTCATCAATAACATTTTCGTTGAATACGTATGACCGCGTCATATGAGGAACATTTGCCGAAACTGATTCAAAAGTTTGAACATTGCGTCGAGTTTCAAAGAAAGTGGCAACAACGCCACTATCGGTCATCATCCATTCGATCTGTTCTGGTGATGAAGTTTCATAGATTGGTACTGATACTGCACCGGCATACCAAATCGCGTAGTCCGCAAGTGTCCATTGATAATTCGTGCGTGAAAAAATAGCTATTCTTTGTCCCGGTTCGATACCCTCTGCGATAAGCCCCTTAGCTATGTTTCGAACCTGGGTTTGAAATTCTAAACTTGAAATATCGCGCCATATTTTTTCTTCTTGCACTGAAACGACTGGTGCACTGGGAAATTGATGCGCATTGTGTTCTACGTGGTCAGATAGGTTTCCCACCGGTGGAAGGGGCACCAAGCTGGGCTCGCTTATGGTTTTTAATCCAGTGACCTGCGTGCTACTCATCCATTTAGGTTAGCGGAAAATGGCGTATTGCCCACATTTTGTAATGGACCTTTTTGCGTGGATATTTCGTTGATATTCTGTGCTTAAGGGAAACGGATTCAGCCCACGGTGAGTGTGTCAAGTTTGTAATACTGGCTCGAATGGTTACGGTAATAGATGTGTCAGAAAATGATGGTTTTTATCGGTTCCTGAAAAGCGTTGCTATTGGTCCAGCCATCGACATTAGTTTTCATCCTTGGGTAAAGGGCTTGGAAAATATTCCACAAGAGGGTGCTGCTATTTTGGCCAGCAACCATCTCTCCTTCTCAGATTCCATTTTTCTCCCAGTGGCTGTTCCAAGGAAAATAACTTTCCTAGCAAAAGCGGAATATTTCACTGCCCCAGGTATTCGTGGCAAGGTTACAGGGGCATTTTTCCGAGGTGCAGGCCAAGTGCCAGTAGATCGCACAGGTGGAAACGCGGGAACCGCGGCAATATCTACAGGTGTGCGCTTGCTTAACGAAGGTCATCTTCTAGGCATTTATCCTGAAGGAACAAGATCTCCAGATGGTCGGCTTTACAGAGGCAAAACTGGTGTGGCTCGAATGGCTCTAGAAGCGAGAGTTCCTGTTATCCCCGTGGCTATGGTCAATACTGACAAGGTCCAGCCAGTTGGCCGAGTTCGCCCCAACTTTGGTGTGGATGTTGGAGTGAACATTGGCAAACCACTAGATTTTTCTCGTTACTACGGGATGGAAGATGACCGTTTTGTATTGCGCTCACTAACGGATGAAATTACTTACAAAATTATGGAACTGTCGGGCCAAGAGTACGTAGATAAGTACGCTTCACGCTCTCGGGCTAATCCGAAGTAAGTTTTTTAAGAATATAGGTTCCAAAGATTTGAGTGGAACCCCGTCAAAACAGGATCCCACTCAAATCGCAAAACTTAGCCCGATTTAATGGTGCAGAGTCGCGCCTTTAGGCTGACCTATTTCGCTCAACAATTCAGTGAACCAAACTTGGTCAACATCAAAAGCCTTGGCTCCAGCAACGCGTTCGAATTCACAGGCTCGAATCACATTGTTGGCATTCTCATCCATGCCAACAAGGCCACTTACGCCATCAAGAGCTGCCTGTACCGCAACAATCGCGCAATCCCTAATGAGTTTACGATCACGTTCATTGGCAGGTGCTGAGCGTGCGTAGTAGCCACTCTTTTGAACGAGAACTTTTTCCGCGCCAATCATGGGAGCAAATTGATTTGCGAACCATGCGCCAGGATTTATCTTGTCAATTTTGACGTGACCGAATGGATCTACTGGAACTTCTTCGCCTCGGCTCTTTAGTTCAGCGACAATTGAGTCAACACCAGCGCCTTCGGAAAGGAATATGTTTACATTCCCTAAAGTGTCCATGATGCCACTCAATCGGCTGGCTTCGGCTTCCAAGTCAATATCTAATTCAGGAACATAAACGGCATGAACATCGCGCCGTGCTCGAATCAAACCGAAAGATTCCAGCCACTCTTGCTTATCCAATAAATCGCGATAGCTCAATGCGGTTGCGGCGGTTAGCCAGCCACAATGACGACCCATCACTTCGTGGACAATCAGCATGCGGGGATTAGAGGTGTGCTCTGAGACCACATTGCTGAAGTAATGAGCTCCTTCATCTGCTGCAGTCCAAGCGCCTAATGACTGTGCAATGGGAAAAACGTCATTGTCAATTGTTTTCGGCAGGCCAACTACGCCAAGACCGTAGTTGTTTTTGGCCAAGAATGCAGCGAGGTCAGCCGCGGCAGTGTTGGTGTCATCGCCACCAATAGTGTGCAAAACATCTACGCCATCTTTAACCAATTGGTCTGCGGCAACTTGTTGAGGATCTTGACCTTCTTTCACTAAACCACGAGCAACGCAATCAGCAATGTTCGTCAATTTCACTCGGCTGTTACCGATTGGACTTCCACCAAAATCCTGCAGCAAGTGTGCCTTTTCTCGAACCTCTTGGGTCACCACAAATGAGTCACCACGTAGAAGGCCGTGATAGCCATTGCGGTAAGCGATGATTTCAACATCAGGGGCAACAGCGGTGTATTGCTCGATTAAGGCGCCAACGGCGGAGGATAGGCAGGGGGCAAGGCCACCAGCGGTCAATAAAGCTACTTTGCGAATTGTCATGAGAACAAATCTATCGGTGGGCGCTTTTGTCCTTGAAACTGAGTCCGAGCACAACGCAATTTATGGATAGCGGCCCAACGCGACTAATCTAGACAGGTGTCTGAAATAACATGGCCGCACTTAGCTGCTGCTCAACAACCAGAATGGCCTGATGCTGTCGCGTTACAGCAGGTTCATGAAACCCTGCTTGCTCTCCCACCTTTGGTTTTTGCCGGCGAGTGTGATGAGTTAACGATAAAACTTGGCGAAGCCGCACTGGGCAATGCTTTTGTATTAATGGGTGGTGACTGCGCTGAAACCTTTGCCGCAAATACTGCTGATTCAATTCGTGCCCGCCTAAAAACGGTATTGCAAATGGCAATTGTTTTAACTTATGGTGCGTCACTTCCAGTCGTAAAAATCGGTCGTATTGCCGGTCAGTACGGAAAGCCTCGCAGCTCGGGTATGGAAACAATCGATGGCGTCTCGTTGCCCTCGTACCGTGGCGACGCGGTTAACGGCCTAGCCTTCACACCTGAATCTCGCATTCCTGATCCAAAGCGACTTGTTGATGTGTACCACGCAAGTGCTGCTGCCTTGAATCTCGTTCGTGCTTTTACCCAAGGTGGATATGCAGATCTACGACAGGTGCACGCTTGGAATCAAGATTTTGTGAGTGAATCAACACCAGGAAAACGTTACGAAGAAATGGCTGGCGAGATTGATCGCGCGCTATCTTTCATGACGGCTATTGGTGCCGATCCCGAAGAGTTCCGTCGGGTTGATTTCTATGCCAGCCACGAAGCTTTGTTGCTCGACTACGAGAAGCCTCTGACACGCATCGACTCACGAACTGGAAATCCATATGACGTTTCTGGCCACTTTGTGTGGATTGGAGAGCGCACACGGGAATTGGATGGAGCTCACATAGATTTTGCTGCCAAAATCAGCAACCCTATCGGAGTGAAGGTTGGACCAAAAACAACTCCAGCCGATGTTTTGGCCCTTCTAGAACGCCTGAACCCAAACCGCATTCCTGGTCGCTTAATGCTTATTACCCGCATGGGTGCTGGCAATATTCGCGATGTTTTGCCTGGCATCATCGAGACAGTAAAGAACACAGATCATCCAGTTTTGTGGGTCTGTGATCCTATGCATGGAAATACCCGTGAGGCTGCCAGCGGTCACAAAACCAGATTATTCGAGGACGTTCTTGATGAAGTTAGAGGCTTCTTCGAGGTACATGCCCAGATGGGCACGCATCCAGGTGGAATCCATATTGAACTTACTGGTGATGATGTTACTGAATGTCTTGGCGGTATCAGTGGCGTGAGTGAAGATGACTTACCGTTTAGATACGAAACTGCTTGTGATCCGAGACTAAATCGAATTCAAAGTTTAGATTTAGCGTTCCAAGTTGCTGAGATGCTAGGCACCCGACGCACTTAACTAAATTGTTAGTTAGACGATTTCCAAGGTGATCGTACTTGCGCGTGGCGCTTGGTTGTTGCCTGCTGGACTTTGTGAGTAGACGGTGTTCAGCACAGCAATACCCAATCTGTTGTTGGTAACGACCTTGAAGCCAGCGGCCTTCAAAAGAGCAACTGCTTCATCCGTACCCATTCCGACAACATTAGGGACCTCAACAAGTGCTGGTCCCTTACTGACGGTCACTTTGACTTTGCTGCCTTTTGACACGCTGGCGCCAGGAACAGGATCGCTAGAAATAATTGTTCCTTCTTTGCTGTCATCAAAAATTTCATCGACTACATCAAGACTTAACCCGAGTTTGCCTAGCATCTTCGTCGCTACTGCAACACTGACTCCAGCGATTCCTGGAACAGGTACTGGTGCAGGCCCGCGAGAAATCAGCAAGGTGATGTTTGTCGCGCGCTTAACCTGAGTGCCAATTTGAGGCTTGGTGCTAACGACTTTTCCAATCGGAATTTTGCTACTAAAGATTGACTGAGTTCTTGAGGTCACCAGAGTGAGTGAAGTTAAAAGATCACGTGCCACATTAGGGTCCATCCCAATTAATTCGGATGGCAAAACGTACCGTTCTTTACCCTTTGAGACATAGATGTTAACTAACTGACCCTTACGAATCTTTTGTCCGGTCTCTGGATTCGTAGAGATTGTTGTGCCAATCTCTCTTGTTTCAGAAAATCGCAAAGTGACTCGACCGGTCAAGCCAACTTCTTTGAGTGCAATTTTGGCAGAGAGTTCTGGTTTCCCCGCAACTGCTGGTACAAGGACACTATTGCTATTTACGAAGAACCAACCCAGAGCACAGATGCCTAGAACTACAAATATTCCGGCAAAAATTGCACGACCACGTATGGTTCTTTGTTTTTTAGGTTTTTCCGGAGTCTCAACTATCTGAGTCTTAGTTGGCACTAAATCGGGTAGAGGCAAAACCATTGTTTGGTTCACCGGCAGTGCAGTTGTTAGTGCTTCAGCTGCCGGCACTCCCGACATAGCTCTGGCTATTGATTCGTGGAATGATCTGGCGCTTTGCAAACGCTCACTAGGAACTCTGCGAGTAGCTGCAAGAACCACGTGATCTACTGCGGGTGGCACATCTGGTTGCAAGGAACTCGGTGGTGGCACATCCTCATGGACATGCCGATAAGCGACTGCAAGAGGGGTGTCTCCTGTGAATGGGACTCTGCCAGTGAGCATCTCAAAAAGTAGAATTCCAGCAGAGTAAACATCACTGCGTTGATCGATATTTTGCTGTTGGACTTGTTCGGGTGAAAGGTAAGCCATAGTGCCAAGGAGTACAGCGCCAGTTGAGCTACTGGCTGGAGTAGTGCTAATCAAGCGGGCGAGACCAAAATCAGTCACTTTAACGTGGCCGTCATCAGTTATTAAAACATTCTCAGGTTTTATGTCGCGATGAACAAACCCTGCGTCATGAGCCGCACATAATCCAAGCAAAACTGCCTGAATGATTTCAAGTGCATGTGCGCTAGTAAATGGACCATTCTTGATTAGGACTTCTCTGATTGTTCGACCGGGGACGAACTCCATAATCAAGAAGGGAAATTCATTCCACACACCTTGATCATGAACAGCAACAACATTTGGATGTGTCAGTGCTGCGGTTGACCGAGCTTCTTGAATGAACCTTTCGACAAAATCTGGATCAGATGCGAGCGTTCCGGCAAGAATTTTAAGTGCTACGACTCTGCCTAGTCGCAGATCGATAGCTCTGTAGACCGTGGCCATGCCACCTCGAGCAATTAACTCTTCAATTCGGTAGCGAGCATCAAGAATCTGACCAATAAATGGATCAGGGATATTTGAGTTGCTCACGTTCTCGATTCTAAGTGTCGGGCTCCTGTCCATTAGGTTTCGCCACGGACACGATAGATTTGGACAACAGTATTAGGAATGGTTTTATGTCTCACTTTGCGTACTTGTCAGTCTTAGCAGGTTGCCTCATAGGCACAGCAGGACTTGAGATTTTTTTACGAACGCGAGTTTATCGTCGGGCTGTCAGGTTAATCGTCACAATTATTCCGGTAGTTGTAGTTTTTACCCTGTGGGACATCTATGCAATTAAGTCGGGGCATTGGTCATTTGATTCTCGCTATGTCACCGGTATCGAAACCGTTGGGAATGTTCCGCTAGATGAAATATGTTTTTTCATTGTGATTCCTATATGTGCAATCCTCACACTCGAAGCCATCCGTAGTGCGCGTAATTGGCTAGTGGGAGATGAAGAGGGCATCAACGAATGACTTACACAGAAATTGGATTGTTCAGCGTTGTCGCTGTGGTTATTTGCGACATTTATATTTTTAGAACACGATTAATTCGCAGGCGTATTTTCTGGGCGTCGTACGCCATTATCATTTTCTTCCAACTTGTTACCAATGGCATTTTGACTGGCTTTCGAATTGTCAGATATGACGCAGATGCCATCATCGGTGGCAGCACACCAACTAATCACGCGCCAGCATTCATCGGAGATGGACGTCTGGTCTTTGCCCCGATCGAGGATCTCTTATTTGGTTTCAGTTTGGTGTTATTGACTCTAATTCTTTGGGTTTGGCACGGGAAAAACGGTCTACAGCGACAACCTGTTAGCGGCCCACCAGTGGCTAAAGTCGCTAAAGTGCTGCGCAGTAAGTAACTACCAAGTTTTCCGAGCTCGCCACCAAGCAGGTAGGGCGACTCGCAATCGTTTTGTGAGCGAAACACTTGCGCGCTTATCAAACACTTCGTAGTTGATGTCCGCGACTGCATCAACAATTCCGCAATACAAAATTCGTGCTGTCTCAATGCAGTGTTGTCCTGTATCTCCCAACATCGGGATTCCTGGCATGGCGTCAAGTTCAAGTTGTTTTACGCGAGCAATTTGTGCCTGCAAGGCCCTTTTGAACTCTGGAGTTGCTACCTTCTTTTCTAGATCTGCGCGAGTCACACCAAATTCGGCAAGTTCGTTAATAGGCAGGTATACCCTTCCTCTATCTAGATCTTCTCCCACATCTCTAATGAAATTGGCAAGTTGAAATGCAACCCCCAAGGATATTGCATGTTCGTAGGCACGCTCGTCTGAAGGTTCGAGGATTGACACCATTTGAAGTCCGATTACCGCGGCTGATCCGTATACGTATTCGTATAAATCTTCGTACGTCCGATATTCGGTGACGGTTAGATCCATCGTCATAGAGTGCAGAAAAGCTTCAAAATGCTCACGCGGTATTTTCCATCGACGAACCGTATCCAAAACTGCGCGACATACTGGATCATCAGATATTCCGTCATCGAATTGGGTTAGAAAATCGTCTCCCCATGACTTCAGCTGTTGCGCCTTTTGTGCGTCACTTAATGTAGATTCAAGGTCATCGACGATCTCGTCTGCATATCTTGCGAATCCATAAAGCGCATGAACGTAGGGGCGTTTTTCCGGGGGAAGCAATAGCGTCGCAAGATAATAGGTCTTTCCATGTGAAGCGTTTAGTTGTCGACATAATTCATAAGAATCGCGAAGTTGGGGGTCAAAGATACCCGCAGCATCTAGTTCGCGTTGTGACACTTGTTCAGTATCTCACCTGCAAGTCTTACACTTGGCTTTGGTAGTCAATTTATTGTGAAAGGTTTATCTGTGGTCAGTCCAAATCCTGGTTTACTTTCGGCATTACTTCGGACCGGAAAACTTAGCGGTCTACTTAGGTGGAAAGTGACCTTGAGTGAAGACCAAATTGTCAGTGAGACTAACAGTGCTGGCTGGCGGGGTGTTTGGGTAGATACCACGGGTGCGCGCACACAAGCACAATTCATCGAATTAGTGGTGAAGGCCTTGTCACTCAACAAGTACGCTAACGATTCTTTAATGGAATTTGAAGTGGCTTTTCGTGACTACTTAACTGAATCACCGAGTACTGCAATTTTTTGGGTGGGTTGGCAAGATCTGATAAAGCACAATAAATCAGACACCCAAGTTTTGGCTCGAGTTATTGAGGATGTCATCGAAACCACCTCAAGTTTGGTTCTTGTGGTTGGTACTGCGGGTAGTTTCCCTGAAATTGGCGAACTGTCCTTAGCCTAGGTTCCCGTTAGAAGTTCCTACAAAAGTGTTGATTTAAAGCGCATTCGAGCCGCATCATCCTTTGGCGAAAGTCCATGCTCAATTTTTTTGCCAAGAATTAAGCCCCGTTCTTGTGCTGAAGTCAAAATCGCTAGTGCAAGGGTGGCGATTGATATCAAAATTGCTAAGCCATCGCTCAACTCAAAAAATGTATCTGCGGTAGCACTCCAATTAGCTAACCCGTGGATGGTAAACCCGCATGTTACGACTACTGCCGCTCTCAATTGATTTCGGCTCAATCCGGTACTGGCAAACAACGGTATTGCCCACAGTAGATACCAAGGTTGGGCGACGGGACCAAGTAGAACCAGGAGTAAAAAGGCCTCAGCCGCACCCCGTGTCGCGCTTCGACCGCTTGGACGTAGGACAAGTCCGACTAGTAAGACGCCGAGGGCAAGTGCGCCACAGACTCGCGTAATTGTGATTGTGATATCTGTGTGATTACCGAATCCCAGGATTTGGATGAATCCTCCCCACATCATCCCGATCGCGGTTGATGGTGATAACCAACTGCGCACACTGCCAGGGGTGGCCAATGCACCAATCCAACCAAATGCACCAACACCAATCAAAGCTGAACTCAACATCAAAACAGGCCCAGTAGTAAAAGTCACACGCAGCATAGATGAGATTCGGAGAAGTCGTGTTGGATTGCGTCCAGCCAGAATAATCGCGATAAATGGCAAAACCACAACTGCAACTGGTTTGATTCCGACTGCCAGTGCTGCGACGACGATTGACAGGTTGGGGCGACTAGTGAGAGCCAGCCATAGAGCGAGACAGATTGCGGCAACCATTAGGGAGTCATTGTGAGCGCCGGCAACAAAGTGCAAAATCACCATCGGGTTCATGACACCCAGCCACAAGGCAGGTACAGCATTTATTCCATGCATTCGCGCCAGGCGAGGTACACACCATGCTAAAATAACAACTCCGAATAAGGAGATTAATCTCAATAAGTATGAAGCCATGAGAGCGGAATCACCAGCAACTGATGCAACCACTCGTTCAATCCCTAGAAAAATTGGTCCGTAAGGGGTGGAAGCATCCGCCCACAAAGGGTCTACTCCACTGCGAAACCAACCAGGTATGAGAGAGACACCAGAGAAGTATGGGTTGTGTCCAGCAAGTTGTAACCGCCCTTGCATGTAGTAAGAGTAAACATCTCGGCTAAAAAGTGGAGGTGCCAGAAGTAGCGGTAGACACCATGCGCCGAGAGCTATGTACATAGTGCGAAGGCCCGTTATTCGTCCTTGTAAAGCGTCAACGCCAACCACGAGCCAAGCTTGCAATAGAAGCGCAGCACCAACGATGACAAATGATCGAGCTAAAGCAAGACCTAAAGACTGCGTCTGGAGAAACTCGATTAATGGCAAGCTCAATGCATTTGTGGAAAGCGGAAACCAGCCAACTCCAAATGCCCCAATAGTCATGAAGGTTGAGCCGAGGAAGCCGGGCAAGGCATAAAGCACTGGAGTGTCGCTGTCTAGCGAGCCCTCCGCAGAAGCTTGGGCCAGGCGATGATTCACCCCTAAAGATTACTGGGCTAGCGCCATGCTCGTGAGCGGTAGTTGGAGTCTTTGCCTGTGATTCGTTCAGCGGCTAGCCGTCCAGATAATAGAACCATCGGGACTCCGACACCTGGTTGCGTTCCTGAGCCAGTGAATACAACATTCTCGCCATACATATTGCCTGGTCTGAATGGACCGGTCTGGAAAAATGAATGCGCAGATGCAAATGGTGCGCCGCGTTCCATACCTTGATCTGCCCAATCCTGTGGTGTCGTAAGGTGTTCGACCTCGATACCAGCACCAAACCCCTCGTATCCTCGGGATTCTAATGTGCGAACAACTTCATCTCGATATCGTGATGTCTCTCGAGTCCAGTCAATATCAGCATCCAAATTAGGTGTAGGAAAGAGAACGTAATAGACCTGTTTGCCTGCTGGAGCAAGACCAGGGTCGCTAGCTGTTGGATTCGTAACTAGCAGACTTGGATCTGACATGAATTGCTTCTTATTGATTAGCTCGTCAAAGACTCCTGACCATGATTTCCCAAAGTGAATATTGTGATGGGCAATGTGGTCATACGATTTGGACGATCCAGCCAGCATTAAGAAACAAGAAGGCGAATACTTCAAGCGCTTAACACTGAGCGGTTCTCTATCTAGCAGTTGTTTGTAGGCCACAGGCAAATCAGGATTAAGTACTACTACATCGGCTGGGATGAATTCGCCATCCTTAGTTTCAACTCCTACAGCTCGTTTTCCACTCATGCGAACGCTCTGTACTTCGGTTGAGTATCTAAAGGTAACGCCATGTTTAGCAGCGGCTGCTGCCATAGCGGTAGGAATTGCATGCATACCACCCTTTGGCGCGAATACTCCATTGACTGAGTCCATGTAGGCAATTACTGCATAGATGGCTAGCGCGTCATAAGGGGATAGCCCTGCATACATCGCTTGAAATGAATAGATTCTCTGCAGGCGATCGTCCTTGAGATATTGACTCACTTTGGGCATGAGCTTTCTAAATCCACCCATTTTGAGCAATTTGACCAGATCGCTTGAGAGCAAATCAAGAGGGGAGTCGATGTTGCGGTCAATGAAAGAACGCATCTCATACTTGTACAAATCAGATACAAAATCTACGTATTTCCGATAGCCCAGAGCTTCATCAGATCCGATTACTCGTTCAATTTCTTCTGACATTTTGTCTGTGTCTGAATGGACATCAATAACACTGCCGTCAGCAAAGAATGATCTGTAAAGCGGGGCAACCGGTTCCATAGTTAGCCAGTGATTCATGTCTTCACCGAGTGAATCAAATGCATCAGCAATCAAGTCGGGCATTGTTAATACCGTGGGCCCTGTATCAAATTCGAAACCTTGATCGCTAATTCTGCCGGCTCGACCACCAGGCTTTGATTCACGTTCAACTACGGTAACTTTTCGTCCAGCGCCAGCAAGCCGCATGGCTGCTGACAGCCCAGCAAGCCCAGCGCCCACGATAACTACTTCATCAGTTTTCCCGCCAACTGTGCGCATCGTTCCGGGTAGCCAACGTGTAATACTTTGTGACATTTAATAGGTCCTTTGCGTTGCTAAGATAGCGAGCTTTTCAAGAGCCAGTTGACTCTCATTATCAATACATGAGTGATTTATCGCCGATAAAGCGCTCGCGGTTAATTCTTCGATCTCATTTTCTAGGCGATCAACAGCGCCACAGGTTGATAAAATTTCCCGGAACTTTGCAATGATGTCTTCATCCATGCTGGAAGAGCCAAGATGCGTAGTTAAGAATTCTCTTTCGGCCGGGGGACAAACTTCAATTGCACTGGCGATGAGCACAGTTTGTTTCCCCTCTCGTAAGTCATCACCGCTAGGTTTGCCGGTGGTTTCCGAATCGCCAAAGACGCCAAGTAAGTCATCGCGCAATTGAAAAGCTTCTCCTAGAGCCAAGCCAAAATCACTCAAGATCTGTTGGTGTTCATCATCCGCTTGGGCCATAGCCGCACCCATGTGTAGGGGACGTTCAATCGTGTATTTTGCGCTCTTAAAACGAATTACATTTCTCGCTGCTGCGACATTTGTCCCTCTTCTTGACTGTTCAAGAAGATCTAGGTACTGGCCAGCCATCAACTCGGTTCGCATAGTGTCATAAATTGCTTTTGTGCTATGCCATGCTTGTGGCGCTAGGCCTGAAGTCGCTAGTAGTTCATCGGCCCATGAAAGAGCGAGATCGCCCACAAGGATCGCGGAACCCGCGCCAAAGTCAATAGCAGAACCCTGCCATTTCGAATCTGAATGCAATTTTTCAAACTGCTTGTGAACAGCCAAGTTGCCGCGACGCATGGCACTTCCGTCCATTACATCGTCATGAATCAATGCGCAGGCTTGGAGAAATTCCAAACTGCTGGCCGCGCGAATAATTAAGTCGCTATCTGGAGCGCCTGTCGATCTATAGCCCCAATAGGCGAATGCAGCGCGTAATCTTTTGCCACCGGCCAATAGGGTGCTTAGAGAGCTAGTCAGAGCGACCGCATCTGGTGAAATTGAACCTAGAACATCCTGATGCTGCGCAACGAAATCATCAAGGACGCCTTGGATTCGAACACGAAAATTATTGTCATCTAACGGATTTTGCTCCACCTGCCAAGATTATTGGGTCGAGCACCTCTTTGCACTCTGGCCACTCCCTTTAATCAATATCGGTCCTAGACTGTGAATGTGTTTCTGGGCAATCGTCGTAGGTGTTACCGCTGATGACTTTTGCTGACTATCTATTGGTTTGGTCAAACCTTCATGGAGATGCGAAACCATCAAAGGTTGTTCGTGGCTGGTTGCGGATAGGTTTTGCCTTATCTTCACTGGTGCTTAAGGTCTCTGCGAATGTGATTACCGTATTCGGTGGTTTTTTTGCAGTACTTGTATTGGGCTATTTCCATAATTTCAATGACCAGTACATTGCTGTATCGCTGGGCGTTTTATTCCTCGCGATGGTGGATAGTCTCGATGGAATTGTTGCAGTCCGAAAGGGTAAAGCTTCCCGTTGGGGTGCTTACCTTGATTCGATAGTAGATCGATTCGTTGATGTATCTTTTGCAATATTGCTCTATCTGGGTGGCGCGCCATTCGTTATCTGTTTAATTGCTGCTTGCCTAACACTTGTCCATGAGTACATGCGAGCTAGATCAACGGGGCTAGGGCATAGCGATGTGGGCGCAATCACAGTGGGCGAAAAGCCGACCCGCGTTGCCATAATAATTCTGTTCTTTCTCAGCTGTGCTTTATTCAATGATTACGCCCGAGAAATTATTTCGATTGGTGCATATGTATGGCTAATAACGAGCGCAATTGGTATTACTCAGCTTTACGCAGTCTATAAAAAGGCATTCAGCGAAAATTAGTTTGCTCGACCGATGCGATCGGCCACAATGTTCGCAGACATAGCCACCAAAGGAAGCCCGCCACCGGGATGAGCAGATCCGCCTACTAAAAATAGCCCCTCAATTTTTGTGGTGTTCGTTGGTCGCATAAAAGCTGAGCGCATTCCGTTGCTGGATGAACCGTAGATCGAACCGCCTGGAGCGCGAGTTTGAGTCTCTAGGTCAGCAGGAGTTAAAGCCTTCTTCCACCTAATTCGATCGCTAACATCAAAACCCTGTCTCGCTAAAGATGTAAGAATCTTGTCCTGATAATCGATCTGTTGCCTTGGATCTGACCAATCAACACCAGTGCTGGGCTCATGTCTTGGGGCATTAACAAGCACAAACCAAGATTCACCATCAGCTGGTGCCATCGCTGAGTCGTTTGGATTACAGACATAAATTGTTGGATCAGGCACGGGCATCTTGTTTTTACCGATGCCAAATATTGAATTGAACTCGTCGTCATAGTCGCTGGGAAAGAAAATATTGTGATGCAACAAATTTGGCGACTTTGAATCTAGCGCCAACAGCATGACGAACCCAGACAATGATTGATTATTACGTTTTAGGAATCTTGTGTCTGGCTTCACAATTTTTGCGCTAGCAGGGCTGAGTAGATTTTGATACACAGTTGCGGCGTCCGCATTAGCAACAACTATGTCTGCAGAGATAAATTCACCAGTTCTTAAGGTCAAACCTTGAACTTTTGTTTCACCCACAATTGAGGCAACATCCTTCTCAAAAGAAAAAGTTACTCCTAGTTGAATGCATCGTTCGTATAGTGCAGCTCCTAACGAACGCAAGCCGCCGGCAACGTGGTAGGCGCCAAAGTTTTGTTCGATGTAGGGAATTGTGGCAAGTGCAGCAGGAGCTTGTCGAGGGTCGGATCCGGTGTAGGTGGCATAGCGATCAACAAGGGTTATGAGCCTGGGATCGCTTAGGTATTGTTCCGCCAGACTTCGCAGTGATTTTCCAGGAGCGATTGTTCGTAAATCTCGGACACGCAAGGTCAAGGCCGCCAAACTCTTCCAACCGGCTAATTCATTTTCCAAAAATGGTTTGCGAGTGGCCGCCCATATTTGTGCGGCACGATTCATGAAATCTCGCCACTCTTGTGAAGATTTTCCACCCAAGGCATCACCAATGGCATCAGCACACTTTGCAATTCCCGAACCAGGCATCTCTAGTGTCGTTCCATCAGCGAACTGATACCGAAAAGCTCGATCTAGATCGACTATTTCAATCGATTCCTCCAGAGGCTTTCCAGTTTTTAGAAACAGGTCCCGATACACCGCTGGCAAAGTAAGCAAGCTAGGTCCCGTATCAAAAGTGTGCGCTCCAAATGATGCGGCGCCTAGTTTGCCACCCCAGGTTGCATTTTGTTCAATCACAGAAACGACATGTCCCTTGGCGCGCAACCTAGCTGCGCAGGCCATGCCACCCATGCCCGCACCAATGATTACTACTTTTGCCACATCGTCACCCCTTGCTGCATCAAAGTTTTCGGCCTTTCCAAAACAGTTCGTCATGTTTGTGACGCCACCATGAAACCAGGTTCAAATATGCAAAACAAACGATTGAAACAGGATGTAATAGCGCCGCGAATATGTTTCGGTTACCTGTTTTCACATCAGTCACAAACCGTCCGGCAAGTCCACTTGTCCAGCCAAGAAGCGCAAGCTGCAAGTTGTTATTGAAAAAGCCGAGACAAGGGACAACGTATACGAAGAGTAAAAAACTGACCGTTGCAATTGAGCCAAGAGGGCTACCAAAAGCGCACCACAAACTCTTCGAATAACCGTCAATCAATTCTTGGCTGTCTTTATACATTGTGCAGTTTGCCAAATGTGTCCCGTCTATGACGCTTCCTCGATAGCCATGTGCGAGCAAGAGTCGTAAAAGCTCTATGTCATCAAGAACCTTGTCCTTAATACCCTCATGCCCGCCGCTAGCCAGATATGCCTCTCGTCGCACCACCAAAAATTGACCGTTTGCCACAGCAAAACTGGCACGCGGACTTCTTCGGGCAATGCCTAATGGAACAGTAGTCAGCCATGACCACTGCAAGAGTGGCTGAATTAGGTGACCGAGTATCCCTTTGGAAATCTGCTTTGGGTAAGGGCTCACCAGATCTAGTGAATGTTTTTGCATCAAACCGATTGCCTGACTCACAGCAGACGGTTTTAAAATCACATCAGCATCTAAAAAAACCAAGTACTCTGCAGTTGATTTTTCGGCTAGTTGATTGCAGGCCCAATTCTTTCCCAGCCATCCCGCGGGGGGATTTTGATTGCTCGTCAAAATCTCCAATTGCTCATGCGCAAACGTTTGAAGAATTCTTGACGTTTCGTCAGTGGAATTATCATCGAAAACTAAAATGCGAGAGCGACCAGCGTCCAATTGCGAGATTGCTGATTCGACGCACCCGGCGATTGAACTTTCTTCGTTTCGGGCAGGAATCAAAATGTCAAAACTCGATGTAGATCTCATTTGCAAGTCAGGCGCTAAGAAAAAGAACCTGACATTGATGAAGCTATGGAGTGTGAGAAGTGCGCAGAATCCAACTGCAACCTCTAAGAGCGTTGTGACCACAACACCCGCCCAAGTGGGATAAGAACTACAGCCATCCCAACGGCCCCGCTAATGCCCACTAATGGCTGATCTAAAAATGGTTTGAACCAAACAACATTCGCGACGAATCCACCTATCCAAATCCAGAACACGGCAATCACTGGTATCCGAATGTGGGGGTTTTGCGACTTTGTTACGGGTAGCAGGTTGATTAATCCGATTATTACCGTTGAACTAAAAAACCAGCCAAAGAAATTGCTCAGAGGAATCTGGGTTGTTGCAACATTTCCGTCGTTAAACCAAGTCCAATATCCAACGTTGACCATTTGTGGATCAAGGTATAGATCCCAAGTAGCCATAAGCCAGGCGCCAATAAGTGTCGAGAACAAGTAATTGTGTGTCAGTAGTCGACCAATGATAAAACTCGGGTAAAGCATCATGAACCATGCTGCTGGAATCAAAAGTGGTACACCCAATAATTGTTTACCCAGGTCTGGGCCGTAAGAGTAATTTCCAAAAGGAAAACCCGTACTAGCCCCGATTGCCTCGATTGCAAACGTAAGTGTGAAACAAATGGCCACCAGCTTGAAGGCGAAGTTCCTGCCTAATGTTGACCAGGCGTGAAAAAAGCTAGAAAAGGCAAATGTAGAAACGGCAAGAATTGTTACGAGTATTCGAAAGTCACCATCATCCAGCAGCCACAAAACATTTAGGAATACTGTGCATCCGAGCAATAGCGCGGAAAGCACTGCCAGGCTTACTTGTGGCGACTCGACTTGTTTATGGTTCATAAGGTTTCCAGACTTACTCCGTTGTAGACGCCACTCGCGTGTACAACCTTAAAGCGAGCAAACAACTCCTCTGAGTACCACCCTGTTTCGTGAGTTTTGCGTACAACATCTTGATGCGCGCGCTGGCGTGAAGCGAATTGCGTGATGCTGTCGTTATCTTTCCAAATGCTAAATGTGCCCTGTAGGCCTACAGGCGCCTCACCAATGCCAAGGCTAGTAATCAAGCCTGCTGTGGCGTTTAGATCAGCGGACACGGGTGGCACGCTTCGCCAAAACTCTCGCCACCAGCGAACCTTAATGCTGGCTCGGGTCAAAGCAGCAGTTGGTCCGTCCCACTTCTCAAGACTCCCTTCGCCAAAGACTTCTTTGCCATTCCATTTGCCTCGTGCGGAAATTGGAATGAGGTGCAGTTTGGCGCTCGCGGTAGAGATGCTCTGCCATTGTTTGCAGACAACACTGTCGGAAAATGCATCTGCGAGCTCTGACGTTTGCCAGATTGTCAGGAGTGCCCAATGGTTAGGATCTGCGTCTCGAGCAGTGAATGTATTTCCTGAGCCTGTTCCTAGTAATTTAAAGAAGTCAAGACCCAGATTTTTTCGCAATGGACGTCTGTGCAGTCCCATGAAACCAATGGCAAGTGGAATCCGACTTGTTGGTACTTGCCAGATGTCAATACGAACGAATGGCAAGGACATGTCCTCTAGTCTGTCGCAAATATCAAAAGTTTGGGAGTTCAGACGAGTTTGATAACAAAATTGCGACTTACCTCAAGGCAATTTCAAACTGCTCAGCGATAACTTGCATGGCTTCATTTAATAGCGAGTCAGAGATAACAAGTGGTGGGAGGAATCGCAGCACATTGCCATAGGTGCCTGCGGTCAGGACGATGACACCTTGAGCGTGGCAGGCCTTTGCGATTTTAGAAGTCAATTCTGGGTCAGATTCGGTGCTTCCTGCTTTCACAATTTCGATTGCAATCATTGCACCACGCCCACGAATGTCCAGAATGACACCAGTTTCTTGCGCCAAAGTCTCAAGGTGAGTTTTCATGATTGCTTCGATTTGTTTTGCTCGAGCAATTAGGTTCTCGCGCTGCATAATGGCAATTGAACCAAGCGCCGCGGCGCATGCCACCGGATTGCCACCGTAGGTTCCACCCAAGCCACCAGGATGAACCGCGTCCATAATTTCTGCCCGACCAGTTACCGCAGAAAGGGGCAAGCCACCCGCGATGCCCTTAGCTGTGGTGATTAAGTCTGGAACGATGCCTTCATGCTCGCTAGCAAACCAATTTCCCGTGCGACAGAATCCCGTTTGAATTTCGTCAGCGATGAACACGATTCCAGACTTATTGGCGTAATTGACTAGTGCTGGGATGAAACCAGGCGCAGGAACAATGAATCCTCCCTCGCCCTGAATTGGTTCAACAACTATCGCTGCAATCTGATCGGATCCAATTTCTTTCTCCATGCGGCTGATTGCATTCTGAGCAGCTTGAATGCCAGTGAGTCCGTCGCGCGCTGGATAAGACATTGGCACTCGGTAAATTTCTGGCGCGAACGGTCCAAATGAATATTTATAAGGCATGACTTTTGCCGTCATACCCATAGTCAAGTTAGTTCGCCCGTGGTAGCCGTGTTCAAAAACGACAACGGCTTGCCGCTTTGTGTAAGCGCGAGCGATCTTTACTGCATTCTCTACGGCTTCGGCACCGGTATTAAAAAGTGCAGATCGCTTTTCATGGTCTCCCGGAGTAAGTTGATTTAGCGCTTCACATACCTCGACATAGCCTTCGTACTGCGTGACCATGAAACAAGTGTGGGTGAAATTTTGCGCCTGTTTAGTTAGACCATCAACAACATCTTTTGCTGAATTGCCAACACTCGTTACTGCTATGCCAGAGCCCATGTCAATGAGGGAATTTCCATCGACATCTAAGACGATGCCGCCACCGGCCTTAGTGACAAAAATTGGTAAGGTCGCGCCAACACCAGAACTGACAGCCGCAATTCGACGATTTTGCATCGCGATAGATAGCGGACCGGGAATTGCAGTTACCAATTTGCGAACTTGTTCCAGATCGTTGACGAATTGCTTTGGGCTGTCTTGGCTCATGGTTCCCATGTTAGACCTCAGTGCCAAATGTCAGTCGATTTTGTCGTGATGTGAGTTTCCTGTCTGCCGAGCGCGAATACGCGGCCAATCAGGCGTACCGTTAGACCATGACTTCAATTCACCCATTTTGGGTTGCTGGTGTTGCTACAACTAGTAATGAAATTGCGCAGGTACTGCATCCGAGTGATGATTCGCTAGTTGCGCGCCATTATGTTCCGAGTGCTCAAGACATTGAAGATGCAATAAGGTCGGCATCGACAGAGGCAAAAAGTGTGCAATCGACAAGTGCTGCTACTCGCGCCGAGGCCCTGATGCACGTCTCCCGTCAATTGAACGAGCGCCTAGAAGAAGTGGCTAACTTGATCGTTGATGAAAACGGAAAGCCCATTATGTGGGCCAGAGCTGAAGCTTTGCGGGCAGTGGCAACATTTCGCTGGGCTGCTGAAGAAGTTCGAAGATTTTCAGGGGAGATGCAACGCCTCGATACTGAAGTAACTACTTCTGGACGGATGGCAATTATTCGCAGATTTCCTTACGGTCCTATCCTGGGCATTTCACCATTTAACTTTCCAATAAATCTTGTTGCTCATAAATTAGCCCCAGCCATTGCTGTGGGTGCGCCAATAATTATCAAACCAGCACCAAGCACACCTATGTGCGCACTGTTGTTGGGTGAGTTGTTAGCTGAGACTAATCTGCCTCCGGGTGCATGGTCAATCTTGCCAATAGGTAATGAATTGGCTCCACTGCTTGTTCAGGATCAAAGACTGCCAGTGATTTCTTTTACTGGATCGGACAAAGTTGGCTATGAAATTGAGAAACAAGTGCCGGCGAAAAGACTAACTTTAGAATTGGGCGGCAATGCAGCCGCTGTGGTGCTAGCGGATTGGAACAGTAAGCAAGACTTGGATTGGGCTGCTAGCCGCATCGCAACCTTTGGGAATTATCAAGCAGGTCAATCGT
>CAIVPQ010000051.1 GCA_903907835.1 uncultured Actinomycetes bacterium | reverse complement strand
CCCAAAACCCTGGCTCGGTAACGGGCTTCGCCTGTTACCGACAAGAACAGGATTAAGTAAGAATCACAATGCGAAAAAAGTCGCTGTGGCCAGGGCCGGGATCGAACCGGCGACCTTCCGATTTTCAGTCGGACGCTCGTACCAACTGAGCTACCTGGCCAAACAAGACCGGCAACCGCGATTGACGTTTACCGATCCTGTAAGCGACCCCGACGGGACTCGAACCCGCGACCTTCGCCGTGACAGGGCGACGCGCTAACCAACTGCGCTACGGGGCCTTTGGCACCTGCCTAGTGTGACAGGTGTCTAAGACCAGTTGAAACACTAGTGTCTCAACTTGCTTACTTCTTGCGTACCCCCAACGGGATTCGAACCCGTGTTACCGCCGTGAAAGGGCAGCGTCCTAGGCCACTAGACGATGGGGGCACATGCCGTGAGGCACGAGTAGATAGCCTACGCGATATTGGCACTCTGAAGCAAAGCGGCTTCACCCCCCTTTGGGCGCGTGAAAGGCGGAGAGGTTACACTTAACCTAGTTGGCTAGAAACCTTTCGAGCGGATAGTCAGCAATTTGGGTATCTATCATTCAAAGGGGGCCAGCCATGGGGCGCGGCCGAGCCAAAGCGAAACAGACTAAAGTCGCGCGTGAGTTGAAGTACCACACGCCAAATACTGACTTGAGTGCCCTGCAGGCCGAGTTAGCTGGCAGTCCTGGTTTTATTCCAACAAACGATGACGATCAATTTGATGGCGAAGAATTTGCCGACGATCCTTACGCAAAGTACTACGACGATGCGGAAGAAACAGATGAGAATGTTGAAGAATCTGACGAAGTCGAATCGACGAAAGACTAGTTTTTATACTCATTAACTAGCGTGACCGCTCCACCAAGTCCACCTTTTGCGTTTGCATCACCTTGTTCGCTTTCAACGCGATTGCGGACGACGCCACATTCCCATGCGCTGAGGCCACGCTGAGCTAAAAGTGCGATTGCGGATTGGGCTGACCCAGCTGGAACAAATGCCAGCATGCCAATACCCATGTTGAAAGTTTTTTCCGCTTCAAGTTGAGCGATGTTTCCTCGTGACTGCAAGAATCTAAAAATTGCTTGTGGTGTCCATGTGCTGCGGTCTAGGTCAAGGGCTAAGTGAACAGGCATAACGCGCGCCACATTAGCTGCTACTCCGCCACCAGTTATGTGACTAACCGAATGCACTTCGATCGAGTTAATCAAAGCCAATATGTCTTGAGCATAGATTCTTGTTGGCTCGAGTAATTCCTCACCGACTGTGCGACCAAAATCAGGCACACTGTCATGAACATCTAGTCCAGCAACATTAAACATCACATGACGAGCAAGAGAGTAGCCATTCGAGTGCAAACCGCTTGAAGCAATAGCAATTGCCACATCGCCTGCTTTGACTAGTTCAGGACCTAGAAGTTTTTCACCATCTACAACGCCTGTGCCAGCTCCGGCAATGTCGTAGTCATCTGGTCCCAATAGACCGGGGTGTTCGGCCGTCTCGCCACCAACAAGTGCGCAGCCAGCAAGTTCGCATCCTCGCGCAATGCCCGTAACGATAGCGGCCACGCGTTCTGGGTGAACCTTGCCAACTGCGATGTAATCAGTCATGAAGAGTGGTTCGGCACCACATACAACTAGGTCATCAACAACCATCGCAACAAGGTCAATCCCGACAGTGTTATGGATGTCCATTCGGCGGGCGACATCAATCTTTGTGCCAACACCATCAGTAGAAGTTGCCAACATAGGGCGTTTAAATTTCACGAAGGCAGATATGTCAAAAAGGCCCGCGAAACCGCCAAAGTCGCCAACTACTTCTGGTCGCGTAGCGGACTTGATTGCACTACGCATGAGATCAACGGCTCGCTCACCTGCCTCAACATCCACGCCTGCTGCGGCGTAGGACAAACCTTCGGTCATGGACGTCGAACCGCCTCATCAAGCGCGGACAACGCAGGCTCATCAGCCTCAACCATTTCTAAAACATGCTTACCAATTTGTGCTTCTAACGGCAGATCCACAGGATAGACCCCATCGAAGCAGGCACGACATAAACGATCTTTCGCAATTCCGGTTGACTCAACAAGTTGATCCAAGGAAATGTATTCCAAAGTGTCAGCGCCAATCGAACGGCGAATCTCGTCCAAAGTTAAACCAGGTGCGAGTAATTCAGCCCGAGTAGCAAAATCAATTCCGTAAAAGCATGGCCACTGAACTGGTGGGCTTGAGATTCGCACGTGCACTTCTGTGGCACCAGCTTCGCGAAGCATTTTGATGATGGCTCGTTGAGTGTTACCACGAACGATTGAGTCATCGACAATTACTAATCGCTTACCAGCAATTACCTCACGCAATGGATTTAGTTTCAGGCGAATGCCAAGTTGGCGGATGGTTTGACTCGGTTGAATAAAAGTTCTGCCAACATATGCGTTCTTGACAAGTCCTTGTGCAAATGGAATGCCACTGGCTTGTGCGTAACCAATGGCCGCGGGAGTTCCTGATTCTGGAACTGGGATTACTAGGTCCGCGTCAACTGGGAATTCTTTAGCAAGTCTGCGGCCAACCTCAACGCGAACAGGATGGACTGCTTTGCCACTGATGGTCGTGTCAGGTCGAGCAAGATAAACATATTCAAAGATGCAGCCCTTGGGATCTGCAGGGGCAAAGCGTGATGTGCGAAGACCATTTTCATCAATTGCTACCAATTCACCGGGCTCAACTTCACGAACAAATGTGGCGCCCACAATATCAAGAGCCGCTGTTTCTGAAGCAATAACCCAACCACGTTCTAGGCGACCAAGTACGAGAGGTCGTATACCTTGGGGATCGCGAGCACCATAAAGCGTTTGATCATCCATGAATACCAGACTGAATGCGCCACGTACTTTTGGAAGTTCATCAAGTGCAGCAGCTTCCATACTCAAATCAGGATGTGCAGCAAGTAACGCGGTTAAAATATCAGTATCACTTGATGCGTTTTGTGCGAAGTCTGGGAACAATTCACCTGAGTCTTCGCGGATTGTGGCAAGACGTGTGGCGAGCTCATGAGTGTTGGTCAGATTGCCGTTGTGTGAGAGTGCAAGGTGACCTGTGGCGGTTGCACGAAAAGTAGGTTGCGCGTTATCCCAACAGCTAGCACCGGTTGTGCTGTAACGCGTGTGACCAATTGCGATGTGACCTTGAAGTGACTCAAGTGCCGATTCGGTGAAAACCTGTGACACCAAACCCATGTCTTTAAAGACCATTGTGTTGGAACCATCGCTAACTGCGATGCCAGCAGATTCTTGACCGCGATGTTGCAAAGCATAAAGACCAAAGAAAGTTAGTTTGGCGACTTCTTCACCTGGAGCCCAAACTCCGAATACACCACAGGCATCTTGCGGGCCTTTTTCGCCCGGAAGCAAGTCATGATTGAGTCGCCCATCGCCTGCCACTCTCCTAGTCTAGAGCACCGACCTGTGAGTTCATTCGTTGGTGCAATGCCAGTGCTTGAAGATTCTCAAACAGCGGGACAATTAGGTATGGCAACTCAGGTAACTCGAGCACAAGTGGACGAAGCAATACTCGATTTAGCCACAAATCCGTTGGACAAATACCTATTGGCAGTCGCGGTTCGTCTCTCGCTGGACCTGTTTGCCCAGGCTCACCCTGGCCGTTCTGTGGAGGTGCGAGTGCCACCATTTAGAGCCGTGCAAATCTTGGGTGGCGCAACACATCGTCGCGGAACTCCACCCGCTGTGGTCGAGATGGATGCACACACTTGGCTTTCGCTTTACACAAAGCAAATCACCTGGCAAAGCGCTGTGGAATCGGGCTCGATTATTGCAAGCGGAGAACGCAGCGACTTGAGCGAATTGCTGGGCAAAATGCTGGATCCAAAACAGTTCTAAACAATTTTGCATTGACAGTGGAATATAGCCGGACTTGAGACCAAAAACCAGCTGTGCTCAAACCGCTTGTGATCTTGAGATTGCTCGAAGTGCAATTGAAGAAGAACTCAAAAAGATCGTGCCATTCCAAATCAGCTGCTAGCTAGTGAAATGGCCCGACCTAATGAGTGGTTACTTCACCTGAAGATACTTGTCAGCAACTGAAAGTTGAGTCCAAGCGCGACCGCCACCGATGAGTTTGTAGACCGGCAAGATGACGTATGTACTGTCTGGCAGGTAGAAACCACCAAGTCCTGGCTCAGCCTTGGTAATCTCAACCTGATCAAGATCAACCTGAAGTAGCGGCCTACCTTGGTCGTCAAGATTCTGCTTCACTGTGGTCCCGTATGGCACAACGCGGCCTGGATACCCAAGACCCTCAACAACACCCTGATCTGAATTGTAGATAGGTTCTGGACCAAATGCCGTTGACCATTTGAGATCTTGTGAACGCAGTACCGCTGTCTTTGCGCCAACGATTTCATAGTCAGGCACTTGAATAGTCTTGGCAAATATTCCAAAAGCATGAACGACGGACTTATCCGGAGCAAGTTCGATACTCCACTGCAAGACAGTGTCTCGCCCTTCAATGTTGTGCCCATCGATAGTCATGTGCGCTACAACTTGTACGTAGGGTAGTGGTTTCTGATTTTCGTCTACTCCAAAATACTTCTTACCCGATTTCGTTTCCCAAGTGACATTGGCTAGATCAAGACCTACTGTGCCAAAGATCTTTTTGGCTACTGCAATTGCTTCTGCATCTGAAAGTGCCTCGCCAGTCTTAATCTTGCAGGGCTCAGATGAATCTTTTACCGGACGCTCACCGTATTCCTTCTCGCAGGCATACTGGCCATTGTCTGGATTGTCATAAAACCAGTAGACAAGGCTGCCGTCTTGCGCCGCCAACTCAACGGTGGCACGCGTGTCATTTTCGGTGATGCTTGTCCCATCTTTTGCTGATCTGTGCCGGATCTTGTGTGGCCCAATATCAAATGCGTCGATGAGTCTCTTAACAGCAGCACTTCGGTCCAAATCGTCTGCACTCAAGATGTACGCATGACCGTAGCCGGACGTATCTGAAAGTGAGTCTGCTGGAGTAAGCCATGACCGACCAATCCAACTGCTGGCAACCGAGGATGCGCCTAAGTCAGCCGTTTTCCCTGCCACACCTTGGGCGTAAGTACCTTCGAGTGTCCCAGGGGTGTCATTGCATTGGGGATTACCTTCTGCGCACATTGCAGAGATCTGACCCGATAAACCAGTGTCATTACAGTTCGCATCCTGTTCCCCACAGTAGGCGCCAAGTGAAGGCGTGCCCAGGGGTGTATGACTCTTCGCTGCAATCGAGTACCCAGTGCCACCACCGACACCCACCAATAACACGGCGGCGGCAGCTGCATAGGACCAGCGTGGGAAGCGTGTAGTGCGAGCAACGTGCTCGCTCAGGCTAGTAACTTCTGCAAGATCGCTAGTGTCAACCTTCTCGCGGATTGCCACTAAATCGGGTTGGGCCATGCCAATGGCAGGATCCACAAACTGCAATGCCTTTAAGGCATGGTCTTCACCTTCAGGAGAATTCACTTCAGTGCCGTCAAGATTCATGAGTAGTCCTTTCAACGTCTACACCCTCTTATGTTTCGAGGCGGCTGATTCCTGCACAGTTATGCTCAGAACGTTTCGGGTAAATCTTTTGCCTGATTCTGTGCAGGATTTTCCAGCCTCAACACATAAGTTGGTAAGCGACACTCATGCGAGAGGGCATCATGAAGGAAACTGCGTTTGAAGAACTGTTCAGCACGCACGCATCAGATGTCCATAGATATGTCTCTCGTCGACACATTGGCAATGATGTGGATGATTTGGTGGCCGAGGTTTTCACCTTGGCTTGGCAAAAGTGGGACGAGATCCCAGATGGCTTTGAGTTGCAGTGGCTGTACCGCACTGCCTGGTTTGTCCTCGCTAACGCGCACCGCAAACATTCTGAGACGCCAATCGATACAAGTCAGATTGAAGGATTCACAGCCGACATTGCTGACGTGGTCATTGAACAAACGGAGATGCGCAGAGTGTGGCTCGAGATTCCCGAACGTGACCGCGAAGTGTTGCGCCTTGTTGCCTGGGAAGGCTTAACACCACCTGAGGTTGCTGCAGTTCTTGGCATATCTACCGGCGGAGCAAGTTCAGCGATTTCGCGCGCTCGCAAAAATCTTTCGGCTTGTTTCGCGACATCGACCGATTAATAAGCCGCAAGCCCGCAAAGCATTGAACCTCTAACCGAGCGGCTTTAGCCAAAGAGTGCAGGGAGCGTGGCTTCGCTAGCTTCACGCAGTTCGCCAATAGGCAATACAACTGACTGAGCATAAACGCCATCAATCTGCAAGACCTGATCAGGTGAACCAATCTCATTGGCTAACTGTGAATCAACTACCCCGATTCGGGTTGCAGCAAACTCGCGAGCTTCACACATCGCGGTGAATCGCATTTCCTCACTGCGTGCAACTACCACGATTGCTCGAGTTGCTGACTCGCTCCAAAGGAAAACAAATGGATCAATGCCATCTGGAATCCAAGTACGAGCACCAATGTTTGACTTCATCGCCATCTCGGCCAGGCTCTGCGCAATACCGCCGTCTGAAACATCATGAGCAGCAGAGAACATGCCATCACGAGATCCCGCGACCAATATTTCCGCCAAAGTCTTTTCTTTATTTAGATCCAACCCAGGTGGCAGGCCGCCGAGGTGATTGTGAATTGCATGAGCCCATTCAGAACCGGCTAGCTCATCCTTAGTTTCGCCAAGAACATAAATAAGTTCGCCATCTTCTGCCCAAGCCATTGGGGTGCGACGGTCGACATCATCTATTACACCGAGCACTCCAACAACAGGTGTCGGATGGATAGCCACATCACCAGTTTGGTTGTAGAAGGAAACGTTTCCGCCAGTAACTGGGGTGTTCATCTGAAGACATGCATCGGCCAAGCCAGTAACAGCCTGTTCGAATTGCCACATAACACTTGGATCCTCGGGTGAACCAAAGTTTAGGCAGTTTGTTACCGCTAAAGGAACTGCGCCTGTGACGGCGACATTTCGATACGACTCTGCGTAAGCAAGTTGGGCGCCACGGTAAGGATCTAGTGCGGCAAAGCGGGCGTTGCAATCTGTAGAAACTGCGACGCCAAGACCAGATTCTTCATCTACGCGGATCATTCCGCTATCTTCAGGCTGAGCAAGAACTGTGTTACCCATGACATACCTGTCGTACTGCGATGTCACCCAAGTTTTAGCTGCCAAGTTTGGCGTGGCAATCATAGTCATGAATGTCTCACGGATTTCATTTGCTGACTTTGGGCGAGGCAAATCATCTGGAACATTCGCCTGACGTGCATCTTGCCAATCTGGACGAGCAAGTGGGCGGTTGTAGACCGGGCCATCATGAGCAACTGATCTTGGCGGAACATCAACAATTTGTTCGCCATGCCAATCAACAGTTAGCCGACCTGAATCATTGACCTCGCCGATAACGACTGCTTCAATATCCCATTTCTTGCACACCGCAAGGAACGCGTCAACCTGCTTTGGTTCAACTACTGCACACATGCGTTCTTGAGATTCGCTCATCAAGATTTCTTCCGGTGACAAGGTGCTATCCCTAAGCAAAACCCGATCTAACCAGACGTGCATGCCACCTTCGCCATTGCTAGCAAGTTCACTGGTTGCACAAGATATACCGGCGCCACCAAGATCTTGGATACCTTCGACTAAGCCAGCATGCAGAACTTCAAGCGTGCACTCAATGAGTAGCTTTTCCATAAATGGATCGCCAACCTGCACGCTTGGTCGTTTTGCCGGACCATCTGCATCAAAAGTTTCAGACGCTAAAACACTCACGCCACCGATGCCGTCGCCACCAGTTCGCGCACCGTACAAGATAACTGAATTACCAATGCCGGTTGCTTTCGCAAGGTGAATGTCTGCATGACGCATAGTGCCAACACACAAAGCGTTAACTAACGGGTTGCCCTGGTAACTGGCGTCGAAAACAATTTCGCCGCCGATGTTTGGCAGACCCAGGCAGTTACCGTACCCGCCAACACCAGAAACAATGCCGGTTAAAACTCGACGAGTGTCCGGGTGGGTTGGGTCACCAAAACGAAGTGGATCCATGATTGCCACAGGGCGCGCACCCATCGAGATGATGTCGCGCACAATGCCACCAACCCCTGTTGCTGCACCTTGATACGGCTCAACATAAGACGGGTGGTTGTGTGATTCAACTTTGAATGTGACAGCCCAGCCATCACCAATATCTACGACACCGGCGTTCTCACCGATACCGACAAGCAGCGCATCGCTGTGTGGGGCTTTTTCGCCGAACTGGCGCAAGTGCACCTTGCTTGACTTGTAGCTGCAATGCTCGGACCACATTACTGAATACATCGCAAGTTCTGATGAGGTCGGACGGCGGCCAAGAATCTCACGAATACTTTCGTACTCGTCTTGCTTGAGGCCTAATTCTGCAAATGGCTGTTCCTGATTTGGGTTTGTTAAAGCATCTTGCACTTTGTCAACGCTCATACGGCAACCTGACCATTCTTTACTAGCGAGGTAAGCACAGATGTAAAAAATCCGAGACCATCCGTGGTCGGACCAGTTAAGGCTTCAACTGCATGCTCAGGATGTGGCATTAGCCCAACAACATTTCCGGCTTGGTTGCTGATACCTGCAATGTCGCGGCGACTACCATTCGGATTTCCATCAAGATAACGAGCAATAACTAGGCCTTCGCCTTCGAGTTGGTCAAGCGTGTAATCATCGGCGACATAGCCACCTTCGCCGTTCTTGAGTGGCACAACGATTTCTTGACCCAATTCATAGTCAACGGTCCATGCAGTGTTGTTGTTTTCAATTTTGAGTTTCTGATCACGACAAATGAAGTGCAAATGATCATTACGAGTTAAAGCGCCAGGTAGCAAATGAGATTCGCACAAAATCTGGAAACCATTACAAATACCAAGCACTGGAAGTCCACCATTTGCCGCATCAACAATCTTCTCCATCACTGGAGCAAATCGAGCAATCGCACCACAGCGCAGATAATCGCCGTAAGAGAATCCACCAGGCAAAACGATGGCATCAACAGAATGTAAGTTTGCGTCGGCATGCCAAAGCGAAACGGCAGTTCCACCAGCAATAGTCACCGCACGAGCAGCATCACGATCATCAAGTGAGCCAGGGAAAGTTACTACTCCGACGCGAAAACTCATCGGTCAACTCGCACTGTGTAATCCTCAATGACGGGATTACTCAAAAGTGACTCGGCGATCTTGTCGACCTGCGCCAAAATAGCGTCATCAACGTCACCGTCGAGGGTCAAAATAAATTGCTTACCTTGGCGAACGTCTGCAACGCCTTCAAGGCCCAAACGACCAAGTGCACCAAGGACTGCGCGCCCTTGTGGGTCCAAGATTTCAGGCTTTAATTTAACGTCAACGACAATGCGCACCATGAGTACTCCAGCACTAGTTAGTGGGTATTTCCATAGTTTATCGGCGATGGTTTGTAGCTCATGTTGCAAGGTCGGTTGAAAGCTAACCCCTCAATATATTTGAGCACGAGCAGAAGGGGATGCTGCAGTTATCACTTGATTAGCGGGATCAGGAGTTCGTTAAACAGAGGTGAAAGTGATTCCGCATAAGTGTCGGTGATGTGGTGCTTGTCTCTCCAAACAATCATGTTTGACCGCACCGCTGG
>CAIVPQ010000050.1 GCA_903907835.1 uncultured Actinomycetes bacterium | reverse complement strand
TCGTTTAACCTCAGTACTCATCGCTGGCCTACTTTCATATTTTGCATAATCGCTATTGTGTTAATTGTTTCAGATTCCAAGGTAAAAAGTCTGGCTCAACGCCTTGATTTCTCTCCAGGCGTATTGTTCTAGCGCGTGCCTGCCAGTCGTATCACGTCCCAAACGGCGTGGCAGCGGGGAACAAGGTCAATTCATCCCTATTGTTAAGGGGTTATGCCAATTTCATCAAAAAAACCTGCCCCTAAGGCAAACGACTATAACGCCTCAGATCTCTCAGTTCTCGAAGGATTGGACGCTGTTCGTAAACGTCCGGGTATGTACATAGGTTCCACAGATTCTCGGGGACTTATGCATTGTCTTTGGGAAATTATCGACAACTCAGTGGACGAAGCGCTTGCCGGACATTGCACCAGTATCGAAGTAATTTTGAAATCTGATTATTGTGCACAGGTGAGCGATAACGGTCGTGGTATCCCGGTAGACATAGAGCCAAAAACCAAGTTATCGGGCGTCGAAGTTGTCATGACAAAGCTTCACGCAGGCGGAAAATTCGGTGGTGGCTCATATACGGCATCGGGCGGATTGCATGGTGTGGGTGCCAGTGTGGTTAATGCCTTGTCGAGTCGCCTCGACATTCAGGTTGACCGAGGTGGTGTCACACATGCGATGGCCTTTCGTCGCGGTGTGCCGGGTGTATTCGACGGTGCAGATGAGACGGCCGCTTTTTCGAAGCAAGGTGGCCTAAAAAAAGTTGGCAAAAGCGCAAAGAAAACAAGCACTGGAACGAGAATCATTTTTTGGGCAGATCAGCAGATATTCACACCGGGCGCTACTTTTGATTTGCAAGACATTCATGCGCGCGCCCGTCAAACTTCCTTTCTTGTTCCTGGCCTTTCAATTGTCGTTGTAGATGAAAGAAGTGGAACGGCCGAAAGTGTCCAATTTCACCATGTTGGTGGCATTTCAGAGTTTTGCGAATATCTTTCTGCTGCAGAGGCAATAAACCCAGTAATAAGAGTTTCAGGTCATGGCAATTTCCACGAAACCGTTCCAGTGCTCGATGAACAAGGCCACATGCACCCTCAAGATGTAGAGCGTGAACTTGGGGTCGATGTTGCCTTAATTTGGGATAGTGGATACGAATCAAACATTGCTTCATTCGTGAACATTATTTCGACACTAAAGGGTGGAACCCACCTAACTGGTTTTGAACGTGCACTGGTTAAAACTGTTAACGAACAACTGAAATTGCAGCGCCTTCTCAAGACTGGCGAAGACCCAGTCACAAAGGAAGACGTCCAGGAAGGACTCACAGCTGTCGTCACCGTTCGCGTTTCTGAGCCACAGTTTGAAGGTCAAACAAAAGAAGTCTTAGGCACGCCAGCCGCCACAAAGATTGTAAACACAGTTGTCTCAAAAGAACTCACCGCTTGGTTTACTAATCCGCCTAGGGGAGCCAAACCAGCAACCAGGG
The DNA here is from genome assembly GCA_903907835.1 of uncultured Actinomycetes bacterium. Taxonomy (GTDB): domain Bacteria; phylum Actinomycetota; class Actinomycetes; order S36-B12; family UBA5976; genus UBA5976. The sequence continues at coordinate 6,415 of CAIVPQ010000050.1, read as the reverse complement.
CTGTGCTAGAAAAGATTGCTAATGCTTCACGAGCTAGGGTGGCGGCAAGAACACACAGAGACACCCAGCGGCGTAAGACCGCGCTTGAATCATCATCCTTGCCGGCAAAACTTAAGGATTGCCGTAGTGAGGACACAGAGCGCACCGAATTATTCATTGTCGAAGGTGACAGTGCCTTGGGTACCGCAAAAAGCGCGCGCAATAGCGAATTTCAGGCGCTGCTTCCGATCCGTGGCAAAATCCTAAATGTCCAAAAGGCTTCACTTGCAGACATGTTGAAGAATTCTGAATGTGCCTCAATTTTGCAAGTGATTGGTGCTGGCTCCGGCAGGTCCTTTGACCTAAGCCAAGTCCGGTATAACAAGATCATTATCTTGGCTGATGCCGATGTCGATGGCGCCCACATCAGAACTCTCTTACTGACTCTTTTTCATCGTTATCTTGAGCCCTTGTTAGCGAATGGACAGATCTATGCGGCCGTTCCCCCTCTTCATCGCATCGATGTTAAGAGTGGTGCTAAGAAACCGGCAGAGGTGATTTATACCTATAGTGATGCCGAGATGCGCGATACATTAGCGTCACTAACAAAGCAGGGTAGAACTTGGAAAGAGCCGATCCAGCGATACAAAGGTCTGGGCGAGATGGACGCAGTTCAGTTGAGAGAGACAACCATGGATCCTGCGAAGCGTTCACTTAGACGGATAACAGTTGCTGATGCAGACTCGGCGGCTCAGGTTTTCAATCTCCTGATGGGCAATGATGTTGCACCTCGTAAGGAATTTATTATTGAGGGCGCTGCGGCCCTTGATCGCTCCAAGATTGATGTTTAAACGGTTTTAACCATCAATGATGTTCAGTTTTCCGGTATGAACATCAAAGACCGCGCCACCAACTACCACGCCAGGTGCCAGCAACGGGTATGTCCTAATACGGGCAAGGTCAGTGTGTAGGGCAGCAAGCGGATCTGAAACAGTTCTGAACTCAACACTACGAGTATCTACTCCGTGCTCAGTATGAATAGTGTTGTGAATTTCTTCTTCAGTTGCTGAAGCCATTCTGCAGTCGGTGTGTGGCATGACCAGAATGCGATTTACACCCAATAAGAAAGTTGCCAGAACCAAAGTGCGCAAAACGTCATCTGTCACGCGTGCCCCGGCATTTCTTAAAATCTTCACATCCCCTGGATTCATGCCAACAATCTCAAGTGGACTGATTCGCGAATCCATGCAGGTAATAATCGCCAATCCCTTAAGTGCCCGGCCTGTTAGATGCTGATCGTCAAAACTATTCACGAACGCGTCATTCGCGGAAATAACATCGCTGAAAGATTTACTTGGGAATTCATCTTTTGGGTACATAGGTCTATTCTGCACTACCGCTTGAATGACCTGGAAACACCCCATGACTTGGGTCAATCAGAGGTGCGGCGTTGTTTACGGCTGTACCTGCTTCGCCGAACCCAACACTAATTAGCGGAACTTTGCCGGGATAAACAGTGATGTCACCAGCGGCGAAAACACGCGGAAGATTTGTCTGCATCGCAGTACCAACCACAATCCTTCGCTTGGATAGTTCTAACCCCCATTCGGCGATAGGTCCAATGTTTGCCACGAAGCCAAGTGCTGCCACTATCGTCTGGGCCGGCAACTCGCGGACCTCATCCGTCAACTTATTGACAATACGAACACCCGAGACAGAATCCCCACCAGTGATTTCTTGCACTTCACTATCTGTAATGAGCTCAACCCCGAGCTCACGCACCTTAGCCACGGTTGTTGCATGTGCTCGGAAGCTATCTCGACGATGTACTAGAGTGACAGATTTTGCGATTGGAAACAGAGAAAACGCCCAGTCGAAAGCTGAATCCCCACCGCCAACAATGACAACATCCTTGTCCGCGTGATCGGCAAGTCTGGGCACAAAATAGACAACTCCCTTGCCTACATATTCTGGGCCTACGGAAAGCTCTCGTGGAGAGAAAGCGCCAATTCCTCCGGTAATAACAACAGACTTAGCCTCGATAGTTGTATTGTTTGAAGTAACCACTTTTACAGGTCCTGCTTCACTTGTCTGCAAGTCGACTACTTGTTCGCCGAGTAAATATTTTGGATTGAATTGCCCTGCTTGGGCCAGCAAACCATCAACTAGATCTTTACCCTTAATCGCAGGAAATCCGGCAACATCAAAAATCTCTTTTTCAGGGTACATGGCCGATATTTGGCCGCCTGCAACATCTAATGCATCAACAACAACTACTGAAAATCCTCGGAACCCTGCGTAATAGGCAGCGTACAGTCCTGCTGGTCCGGCGCCTATTACAAGCACATCGCATTCGATCATGTTCTAACCGTAGTAGTTCTTGTCAAAACTAGTTGGATGTTGGGGTAGGCGAAACAGGCAAATAATCAGAAAGTGTCCTATTCCAGGTTCCCTGAGTGAGTCTGACTAGATCATTCTTGGAACCGTTGAACACATTTAGGTCAAGGTGGAGCGGTCCGGTACCTATGCCTGGCGAACAGTACCGTGCATGGGATGGACAGGGTTTACCGTTTTGTGGTCGCCAAGGTATCCCAAATTTGTCTCGATTGCCTGAGGATGTGTATTGCCAGATAGTCCAAACTGATCGGCAACTTGAAACTGTCCATGCGGTTTGGAAACAGTCATTCCCGCCGTATGTTAAGCCACCAACCCTAACCTTCGGATCGGCAGGATTACCAGGCTGAGCCAACCAAAGGTGCGACATCTTCAGGTAGTCACGAACTGCTGCCTTCTTTGCATAGCGAGTGGCCAAGAAGCTCCGGTAGGAATAGATGATTGGTCGCCTATGTGTCTTGCTCATAAAATGCTTGATAAAGGTTTTGGTCCAAACAAAAAGTGATGCTTGGTTTACTTTTGAATTGATACCTTCCATGTCAAGCGTGTAAGGCAAAGTGCGATTGTCATATCCACCGAGCTCTTCAAGTCTTGTGGCAGCTAATGAGCCTTGTCGTTTTGCGCTGGCAATCAGAGTCTTCGTAGAGTTAGTAGCCGGGACATCAACCATGTGGTAGTAGCCAACAATCAATCCTGCAAGTTTTGCGTTGTGTGCGTCAGGCAAAACATGCTTTCGGGCGATGGCGTCTTCCTGTCGCGTTCCATCTGAGGCTTTTATGATGACAAAAGAGGCGCCAGCAGCTGCCATATCGGAGAAGTTTATTTGCTTGCCGGGGATGTGCTGCCACCTTGAGATGTCCAAACCCAGGATCCGATTTCCTGGCCCGGTCGGTTCAATTGGCGCTTCTACAACAACTGGACGAACAAGAGTGGCTGGATATTGCCCGCCACATGTCACTTTGAAAACTACAACGCCGCTGGACTTTGGAGAGTTAGTCTCAAACTTCCACTTTCCCGATTTTGCAAAACTCGTTCCTAATGCAGTCCATTTCCCATGTGTCATCCGTGAAATCGAAATCTTCTTGCCAGAGCAGGCGCCTTGTGCTGTACCCGTCAAGTCAATGGTTTGATTTCTGATTAAAACCGTGGGTAACTCGTTGATGGTTAGATTTGGAACGTACGCAACAACCGAGACCATTCCAGCGCATAAAAACGAGATGAGTAAAGCAACAGAAAGTATTCTGCGAAAAAAAGTTCTGTTTAGTCCCATATTTTCAAGTAACTCAAAAATTTGGGGTTCCTGCAATGGCCACAACTGGTTTGGTCAATGCCTGACCAGAGCCATCCCGTTTGCCATACGTAGTTGGCACCTCAACCGCGGCGCCGTTAGAGCCACAAGCATGCAAGGGATTTACCCCTACCGCTGCAGTAACTAACGTATTTTCGCCAGCAAGGAACTTGTGGCATCGAACTCCGCCTGTACCTCTGCCTTTCGGTGGGAACTGCCCGAGAGGTGTCAACTTAATGCTGTGACCAGAGGTACCTGGCAAGGCTCCTGCATCACCGGCAACAGTGGCTACTACGACATCATCTGCCGGTTCCACAACAACTCCAGAAATTACTTTGGCGCCATCGCTCAATCGCAGTCCAGCAATGCCTCCAGCAGCACGACCAGTAGCTCGAATGTCGCTAGCGGCGAATCGTAAGAGCTGCGCATCATCAGAAATCAGGATTACTTGGCCCGAATCGCTCGAAACCTGAGTAGCACCCACTAGATAATCAGCATCATCCAGTCGAATGATGCTCCAATCAGACGCACTACTAGGAACGTCATAAGCGACCCGCTTTACGATTCCATTTGCTGTGGCCAGTACAACTGTTTTGGCTTCATCGTCAAGTGCCATCAGGGCAATTGGACGTTCATCCTTAGCCAAGGTAACGAACTCTTTGAGTGCGCTACCGCCACTTACTGTCAATGCGCCAGTTGGTGGTAATGCTGGAAGCCCAATGACTTGAAGTCTTAGGACCCTACCTGCACTTGTGATGAGTCCAACATCGGCACGTGTTGAAGTTGTTACTACAGACTTGATTGTGTCGTGGGTAGCACGCTTTGGCCCAAAGGTTCTTTCGCTGTCGTCGGTAGTTCGAGCAATAAGTCCAGTTGCAGAAAGTAGAACATGACAAGGGACATCTTCAACTTCGAGCGGGATTGCGGTGGTGGCCGTCGCAATCCCCAAATCAGAAAGAAGAACTGTGCGCCGATCATCACCAAACAACTTGGCAACATCGTTCAACTCATCGGAAACGACCTTACGTAGGCGTTTATCGTTATTGATGATGTCGTCTAAATCACTGATAACTCCTAGGAGTTCAGACTGCTCCTTTTCCAAATCCAAACGAGAGAATTTGGTGAGCCTGCGCAATGGCATCTCGAGAATATAGTTTGTTTGTATCTCGCTTAGCTCAAAGGCCACCATCAGTCTGTCCCGGGCGCTGGCGGTATCGTCGCTTGCACGGATGACAGCGATGACCTCATCGATATCGAGAATCGCGATTAACAAACCATCGACCAAATGCAGCCTGTCAGATGCTTTGTTGCGACGATGTTGTGACCGGCGATGGACTACAACGAGCCGATGATCAAGGAAAACTTGCAAAAGTTGTTTCAAGCCCAATGTGATGGGCTGCCCGTTGACCAATGCAACATTATTTATGTGGAAAGAATCTTCCAGTGGTGTGAGTTTGTAGAGCTGTTCAAGTACAGCTGAGGGGTTAAAACCATTCTTAATTTCAATGACCAACTCTAGACCTGACTCAAAATCTGTCAGATCTGTAATGTCTGAAATTCCTTGGATTTTTTTAGCTGTAACTAGGTCTTTTATTCGCTCAATGATTCTTTCTGGACCTACTTGATAGGGGAGTTCCCTGACTACAAGTCCCTGCCTGCGGGGCGAAACCTGCTCGATAGATACGGCCGAACGAATTCGGAAACTACCGCGACCAGTTTCGTAGGCGTCACGAATTCCATCCAAGCCGATGATAATTCCGCCAGTAGGAAGATCCGGTCCTGGGACAAAATCCATCAACTCCTCAAGCGTGGCTTTCGGATATTTCAGTAAGTGTTGCGCGGCCGCGGTAACTTCACGCAGATTATGCGGGGGCATGTTTGTTGCCATTCCCACAGCGATTCCAGCAGCACCATTCACTAAAAGATTTGGAATGGCAGATGGTAAAACACTTGGTTCCATCTCTCGGCCGTCGTAATTCGGTGTGAAATCAACGACATCTTCATCCAGCGAGTCAACCATCGCGTGTGCTGGCGTCGCTAAGCGAGCTTCGGTGTATCTATATGCGGCTGGTCCCTCATCCATGGAACCAAAATTTCCGTGACCGTCAACAAATGGGAGACGCAATGACCATGATTGCGCCATGCGCACTAGCGCATCGTAAATCGCAGAATCGCCATGTGGATGGAGTTTGCCCATAACTTCACCAACAACACGTGCACTCTTAACGTGACCCCTGTCTGAACGTAGGCCCATTGCTGCCATGGTGTGCAGTATTCGGCGCTGGACGGGCTTTAAACCGTCACGTGCGTCAGGTAGGGCACGTGAATAAATCACAGAGTACGCATACTCTAGGAAGGAGCCCTGCATCTCTGCGGCAACATCTATATCGATAATTCTATTTTCGGTCGTAGACATTTAAGACCCTGTGGTTCCTTTACTTGGGGTGGGATTTTTCCCGTTAATCAGATGGCTTATTTCCGAAAAGTATGTCGTCCCATGAAGGGCCGTCAGAGTTCTGGTTTGGTACTGGAAGCGGTACCGGCATTGTTGGGTGTCCAGGGCCTGCCCATGCAGGTGGTTCAATTTCTTCATCTGCGGCAATCTCAATGTCAGGTGTTGCAACCGGTAAGCCAACTAACCGGGGTCTCGCTTCTTCTTTTTTCGATGAAGTCTCGCCATCTTCCTGAATTAGCCATCTAGCTTCATCATCAATCGCCAGAATAGTTTGACTTAGCGGATCATAAATCCAGGTA
>CAIVPQ010000049.1 GCA_903907835.1 uncultured Actinomycetes bacterium | reverse complement strand
CCAAGTGATTTGCACCAAGTGCTGAACCTGCGTTGAAACCAAACCAACCGAACCAAAGAAGACCAGCACCGATCAATACCAGCGGGACATTGTGCGGACGCATTGGATCTTTACGCCAACCAACACGCCTGCCTAAAACGATTGCCATGGCTAGGCCAGCAACACCGGAGTTGATTTCGACAACTGTGCCACCAGCAAAATCTTGAAGACCGCGCTTGGCTAACCAGCCAGCCCCATTTCCATTTATGTCGCCGAAATCAAAAACCCAGTGTGAAACGGGGAAATAGACAAGGGTCACCCAAAGCGCGGCAAAAATACACCATGAGAAAAACTTAGTGCGATCTGCGATTGATCCACTGATGAGCGCAGTTGTGATGATTGCAAAAGTTAACTGAAACATTGCGAAGGCTATTACGGGAATTGTTAATGCAGTCGTACCATTTATGGCGACACCACTGGTTGAATCTGCGCCAATATTGGCAAGGCCCAATCCTCCCAAGAAGCCATTGCCGTCATGGCCAAATGCCATCCGGAAACCAAACAGCACCCAAAGGACAGTCACGATGCCGATGGTCGCCATGGACATCATCATCATGTTCAAAGTACTTTTGGCTCGAGTCATGCCACCGTATAAAAATGCTAGACCTGGGGTCATCAGCAAAACCATCGCGCTTGCCACTAGTACCCAAGCAGTATCACCGGTGTTGAATTCCATCATTTCTCCAACTACATCTATTTTGCGGACTATGTCGGCAGTTTCCCTTGCTCAACACTATGTGACTCAGGCTTGGCAAATGACATTCTTGACAACTAACACGTAACAAAATCAGTAGTGAAGCCAAAATATTTCTAGGTCTTTGTGTCGGAGTGGGCTTCTAGAATCAAAGTAACCGTAGGGAGACCAATGAGCAACGAAACAGATTTAACGACTCAAAGGCAAGAGGCTAAGCGTGGCATGTTCACTTACTACCTGCGCCATGCAGGATTAGTTCGCAAGTTAAAGGCTCAGCGTGACACCAAGTTCGCGACAATCACAAGGTGGACTAACGAATACAACACCTACCATAAACACTTAAGCGAGTTAGTTGCTTTGGGTGAGTATGGCGATGTTGAAGTCAATCTGTATACAGTTGGCGGCTGCACCTTAGTTGAACCTCGTCAAGGTGCTCGGGTGACTGAGCGCCAGTCACACTCTGGCGGACGTTTGCTAATTGGAACCAAGATTGGCCCAATCATTGTTGGAAAATCAGGCGCCAGCAAGGGGCACTCAACTTCGATAACTAACGCCCCGAAAGATGAACTTACCCAAGTTGATACTGGGCAAGTTACGGTCTCTACTAGGGGCATCTCTTTCGTCGGTCAGATGTTCAGTCGAGATGTGGACTTTGCAAATTTGAGTGCTTGGAAAGGTGAGGAAGATCGCATCACCATTGCAGAAAGCAATCGTCAGACAGTTTGGATAGTTGATTTTGCCTCCGAAGGTGACATGTGGATGGCCGGGGTCTTGATTGATGCTGCCGAGAAATTAAGTGATCGAAGATTAGATACTTCAAAACAAGAAACCGCTGAAAAGCTTCAAGCAGTCTTGGCCAGTTCGCTAGAGATTCAAGAGAGTGAATTGGTTGAAGCAATCAAGCAGGCCTATGCAGATCTGGAAATTACAAATGCACAGTTGCGTGAGTTCCATCAAAAATATCCTGGAAAAGTTGCCGACCCTGGGCCAGAGTTACGTTTTGGTGCGCCGACTAATTAAAAAGACCATCAACAAAAGCGCTTGGATCAAAGGGCGCTAAATCGTCAGGACCCTCGCCGAGACCGACAAGTTTTACTGGCACACCTAATTCGTTTTGTACTGCCACGATGATGCCGCCCTTGGCTGTGCCATCAAGTTTGGTCAGTACTACTCCAGTTACTGGGACAACTTCAGCAAATACCTTTGCCTGAATTAGCCCGTTTTGTCCGGTAGTTGCATCGATAACAAGCAAAACCTCAGACACCGGAACGCTCTTGCTAGCAACTCGATAAACCTTGCCTAGTTCATCCATCAAACCTTGTTTTGTGTGCAAACGACCAGCGGTATCAATGAGAACTACATCGACTTCATTCTCTAGTCCAGCATTGACCGCCTCAAAAGCTACCGATGCTGGATCACTACCTTCGGCACCACGCACCACAGGTACCCCAACGCGCTCGCCCCAAGTTTGTAGCTGTTCAGCGGCAGCAGCCCTGAAGGTATCCGCGGCACCTAGCAAAACATCTTTGTCTTGCGCAGTTAATAAGCGAGCAAGTTTGCCCGTGGTAGTTGTCTTGCCAGTTCCGTTGACTCCAACGGTTAAGACCACGGCGGGTTGATTATCAATTCGACTTACTTTTAGGGACCGGTCGAATCCACCATCAACTAAGGAGATTAATTCCTGTCGGGCTAATTGTTTTAGGCCAGCCGAATCAGCGGCTCCCGCCTTGCGTATGGCTTCCTTAAGGTTTCTGATTATCAGAGTAGAACTTTCAACGCCAAGATCAGAGGTTATTAAACTGTCTTCCAAATCTTGCCAGGCATCATCGCTGATAGTTCCTGAAGTAAAAAGTTGGTTGAATGATTTACCTAAAACAGATTGCGAGAATCTGAATCTGGACGCAAGGCGTGAGGATCTGTCAATCGATGATTCAGGTTTTTCAAATGTCAGGATAACTTCTGCAGGCTTTTCAACGACACTGATTGTTGCCTCGGGCACTTTTAATGTTTGCAGGGAAGATTTCTTTGATTTATGAAAACCCCAAAATAACAAGCCAAGCACGACCACAGTTGCAAAAAGCACAGTGGCAATCGAGGTCGGATTGAATCTAGATACAGCAAGCAACATGAGTTAAGCCTAGACGCGGAATCTTAAGAATGTGCCAAAAGTTCGGCGTCCGCAGCTTGTTCTGGACTTTGGTGATCCTCGCGCGTTATGCGCTGGCTGATTACCTGAGTCACACCATCGCCACGCATCGATACACCGTAGAGTGCATCAGCAATTTCCATAGTTCGCTTTTGGTGTGTGATGATCAGCAACTGTGAATCTCGGCGAAGTTCAGCCAAAATGCCAAGCAATCGACCAAGGTTGACATCATCAAGTGCCGCTTCTACTTCATCGAGGATGTAGAACGGACTTGGTCGAGCCTTGAATAATGCAACTAAGAATGCCACGGCAGTCAGGGATTGCTCGCCACCGGAGAGTAGCGACAGGCGCTTGAAGGTCTTGCCAGGAGGGCGGGCTTCGATGTCAACACCCGAGTTAAGTAAGTCATCTGGATTTGTAAGAACCATCCGCGCTTCACCATTCGGGAACAAGCGCGCGAATACAGATTGGAACTCGCGAGAAGTGTCTTCATACGCCTGTCCAAATACTTGTTGGACTCTTTCGTCAACATCCTTGATGACACTTAACAAGTCATTGCGGGATTTGCGAAGATCCTCAAGCTGCTCGCCCAAGAACTTGTGACGTTCTTCCAGTGCTGAATATTCTTCGAGTGCAAGTGGGTTTACCTTGCCGAGAAGCGCCAAAGAGCGTTCTGCTGTGGCAAGTCGGGACTCTTGCGCTGCTCGCACAAATGGGTATGGCTCGGGCTCTGGATCATTAGGGTCGATTTCGTCACCAGGTGCTCTTGGCGACGGTGGTACGAGCACCTCTGGACCATACTCGCCAAGCAAGTCATCTGGAGCTACGCCGTAATCTTCAAGAGCCTTGTTTTCTAGAGCCTCAATGCGAAGGCGCTGTTCAGCACGCGCTACTTCATCGCGATGCACCGTATCTGTTAGCACTTCTAGGTCATCAGTGAGTTCGCGAATCTTGGTACGAACTTCCTTAACTTCAGTCTCTTGCTCTTTGCGCCCAGTGACGGCTTGTTCGCGTTCGCGTTTTGCTAAATCAATTGACTGAGTCAGTAGGTCGATTGCGGTTTGGCTGGCCACAACAACAGCGCGGGCAATCTGTGCCTGACGTTTGCGAGTCTCGCGCAATTCAATTGCCCGGGCACGAGCAGTTCGCTCAAGATTCGCAGCATGTTCAAGTTGCTCGGCTTGTGAACCCAATGCACGCACGCGCTCTTCACCTGTGCGAACCGTAAGGCGCGCATTGACTTCACTCTGACGGGCAGCGCCAACTAGGCCAGAAAGCCGATCACGTTCTGCTTCATTTGTGGCTGACTCATCGTGAGTCTCATTAAGCGCTAATTCTTGACGCGCTTGAAGTTCCTCAACATTGCGCAAGTCATCGGCACGAGCCTTGCTCGCAGACTCGATTGCTGCCGAAGCGCGATCTGCTTCTGCGCCTGCATTGCGCACGATGGATTGGAACCCACCAAGCTGTTCTGCAAATGCAGCCATGTTGGCATCAGATTCATGTAAGCGGTCTAGAACATGGTCAACTTTTAGCTGAGCGGCTTCAAGTTCTTGAACGCCGGTAGAAACTGCAAAGCGGGCTCGATCTACGCGATGAACCGAAGCCTCAAGGCGTTCACGCGCTTCGTCTGCGGCTGCCTGTACTTCAACCAAACTTTGAGTTCCGCGTGATCCACCCTGAACAAAACCACTGCCGACAACATCGCCATCTCGAGTTACCGCACGAAGATTTCGGTTATTTGTAACGACCTGCTGGGCATCGTCAAGCGATGGGACTGCAACTATTTTGGATAGCAATTCAGTTAACGCAATTTTTAAATCAGCATCAGCGGAGATCAGGTCCACTATGTAACGCGAACCTTGAGAAAGCTCTGGCCAAGTACTGCGGTCTGCGTTTCCTTGACCAACGATAACCAATGATGCTCGACCTGCTTCTTGGGTGCGCAACATGTTGACTGCACCAGTGGCCGTTGCACTACTGGTTACTGCAATGGCATCTGCAGCTTCACCTAGTGCAGCGGCAACCGCGGTTTCCCAGCCTGATTCGATCTGCATAAGCGCAGCTACTGAGCCTAAAATTCCAGACATTGTGTCGCTTGCAGCTAGGACTGCAGCGCCACCATCTTTGCGGGCCATACCCTGCTCGAGCGCCTCGAGTCGAGCTGCGGCACCGGCACGTTCACGCTCTGCCTCTTGTTCTTCAACTCGGGCTGCCTCAAGTTCATTGGCAGCGGCCTCAAGGGCCTGAGTCACCTTGGTGTGCTCGGAATCTAATCCCAATTCGCCTTCGTCAAGGCCGGCAACTTGGCTTTCAAGCGCGGTGAATTCTGAGGCTGCTTTGTCTGCGCGATCTCGTGCTTCCGCTAGGCGTTCTTCGAGGCGCGTGATTTCCGCACTTCGAGTATCTAGACGTGATTTTGCAGCCGCAACTTGGCCGGCAAGTCGAGCAAGTCCTTCGCGTCGATCTGCCACAGCCCTGATTGCACTCTGCAATCGGGCATCTTCAGCGGCTAACGCGATTTCAAGTGATGAGCGTTCACTAACCGCGCCTTCGAGCGCAGCCTTATCTGCATCAACCTGGCTGGCTAGTTCAGTTTCTTGAATTCGTAGAACATGCGCCTCGCGATCAATTTCTTCGGGATCGCGTCCACGCTGAACATCTTCATCTTCGACATCGCCCATGCGAACTCGCTCACGAGCCAGTGCCAAAGTGGAAGTTAAACGCTCTTGAAGTGAACCAAGTTGGTAGTAAGTATTTTGTGCCCGATCAACTTCAGGTGACGATTGTGAAATCTGGGCATCAAGTACGGCCTCGCGAGCTTTGGCTGCAACCAAAGAACTCTCTACTTCGCGGCGACGTTCGCGGATAGCGGTCTCATCTGCAATTTCAGCGGCAAGTGCCTTGCGCATGTTTGTTAAATCATCAGCTAACAAACGCAATCTGGAATCCCGAACATCTGACTGAATTACATTGGCGCGACGAGCAACATCTGCCTGACGACCTAGCGGCTTAAGTTGACGACGCAATTCATTTGTTAAATCTTCAAGACGAGTTAGGTTAACTTCCATTGCATCAAGTTTGCGAAGTGCTTTTTCTTTACGCTTGCGGTGCTTAAGGACACCAGCTGCTTCTTCAATGTAGCCACGACGTTGCTCAGGCGTTGCAAGGAGAATCTCACGGAGTTGATTCTGGCCAACAATGACGTGCATCTCTCGACCGATACCGGAATCACTAAGCAATTCTTGAATGTCCAGCAAACGAGTTGGTGAACCGTTGATGGCATATTCGGATCCACCATTGCGAAACATAGTTCGCGAAATAGTTACTTCGGAATAATCAATTGGCAATGCGCCATCAGAGTTATCAATGGTCAACAAAACTTCAGCGCGACCGAGTGGAGCGCGGCCAGTGGAGCCAGAGAAAATTACGTCTTCCATCTTTGCGCCACGAAGACTCTTAGCGCCTTGCTCACCCATTACCCAGGCAATGGCATCCACAACATTTGACTTACCTGAACCATTTGGTCCAACAACGGCAGTAATTCCCTGTTCGAAATTAAGGGTCGTTGATGACGCAAAGGATTTGAAACCGCGAATCGTCAGGCTTTTTAAGTACACGCGAGTCTTTCTGGTCAGATGACGCTAGCGGGGAGACCAGCAACTATTGGGAAGTCGCCTTTAGTTTACCTATTGAGCGCCAAGTTATTGGCAAGGGTCACCCTAGAAAGATTTAGCGAGTCAGCGTTGATTTACGCCTTGGCTGGCATTTCGGGCAACTGAACGAAGACCGGTTCATGAAAACCTCACGGATAATCAGATTCCCGCAACGCGGACAGGGTTCATTCTCGCGTCCATAGGCATTCAATCCCCGAGAAAAGTAACCACTTTCGCCATTGACATTTACATAAAGGAAATCAAAAGACGTGCCACCTTGGGCCAAAGCCTCAGTCATCACTTCAGTTGCATGACGCAAGAGTTCTTGAGCCTTTGCTACCTTCAAAGTTGAAGCGTCTGTGGCCCCATGGATTTGGGCACGCCACAAAGCCTCATCAGCGTAGATGTTACCTACCCCACTCATGAGTGTTTGGTCTAAAAGAGCTCGTTTAACCTCGGTGTTTTTTGTGCGCAATTTCTTGACGAATAAGTTTGGATCAAAATTCTCATCAAGTGGATCGCGAGCAATATGCGCAACACTAACGGGCACTTTTTCTGCGTGATCTGTTTCTACAAGTTCGTCCACACGCATCCCACCAAATGTGCGCTGGTCCACAAAGTGCATCGATGACTGTCCATCAGTGAAAGTAAAACGAATGCGAAGATGTTTTTCTGGTTCAGCATCAAGTGGTTGTACCAGTGCCTGACCGCTCATACCCAGATGAACAACTACTGCTTGTTCATCATCCAAGGTCAACCACATGTATTTCCCGCGTCGGTTCACTTTGGCAATTGTGCGACCGAGTAAACGCGCGGAAAAGTCCTTTGCTCCAGGCAAATGGGCCCGAACCGCGCGTGAATGTCGGATTTCAACGGTTTCAATAGTTCGACCTTCAACCCATTCGGCTAGGCCGCGACGAACAACTTCAACTTCGGGCAATTCAGGCATGGCAAGAACCTAATCCTGGTCTTTGAATTCGGCTACTAGTTCAACATAAGCAGTAGCAGCCGCTTGCTGTTCTGCTTCCTTTTTATTGCTACCAATGCCAAAACCGTAATGCTTCTCATTTACAAAAACTCGAGCTTCGAATGCTTTGGCATGATCTGGACCGGAGTCAGCAATCACATAACCCGGAACGCCAACGCCTAGTTCAGCAGTTAGCTCCTGAAGGGAAGTTTTCCAGTCGAGTCCCGCACCAAGAGATTCTGATTCAACTAACAAGTCCGCAAAAAGTCGCAAAATTAAGTCGCGGGCAACATCAATTCCGTGGTCTAGGTAGGCGGCGCCCAAGATGGCTTCGACAGTGTCGGCCAAAATTGAAGATTTGTCGCGGCCACCAGTTGCTTCTTCGCCTTTGCCTAAGCGGATGAATGAGCCCAAGGAAAGTGTGCGACCAACAGAAGCCAAAGCTTTGGCATTTACCACCGCAGAACGTAACTTAGCCAATTGGCCTTCGGGCAAATCAGCATGATGGTGATAAAGCTTGTCGGTTATTACTATGCCAAGCACCGAGTCGCCCAGAAACTCTAGGCGCTCGTTTGTAGGCAATCCACCTGACTCGTAGGCGAAAGACCTGTGCGTCAGCGCAAGTTCGATGAGCTGGGGGTCAATGACCAAACCCAGCCGTTCAAAAAGCTCGTTATATGAAGTGGACTCGGCCACAGCAATTAGACGCTAAGAACCTGGCGCTTGTCGTAGGTGCCACAAGTTGAGCAAGCAGTGTGCTGCAACTTCGGGGCACGACAACGCTCACACGTCGCCAAGTTTGCTGGAATCGCCTTCCATGCGGAACGACGGTGACGGGTGTTGCTTCGGGAAGTCTTACGTTTCGGAACGGCCACGGTCTGCCATCCTTATCTGTCTCAGGTCGAGCGCTTTCGCGTCCAACTAGTCTTCTTCGCCACTGTCCTTAGTAGCCAGGTCAATCAGTGAAGCCCACCTAGGGTCGACTTCGTCGTGCGCATGTTCTGGATCTTCGTTTAAGTTGGCTCCACACTCAGAGCACAACCCACGACAATCCGGTCGACATAACGGAACCATTGGCAAGGCCAATACAACCGCATCTCGCAGTACCGGCTCGAGATCGAGATAATCTCCTTCGAGCTTTGGTAAGTCGTCGTCACCTTCACCTGTGTCGACTTCTCGACCTCTCGCATCAGTTTCAGGGTGTTCGAACATCTCCTGCAAATCAACTTCCAAATCGAAAGCTAACGGCTCGAGACATCTTGAACATTCACCTGTCACATTTACCAGAGCAGTACCGGTGACGAGCACCCCATCGATTACTGACTCAAGTCGTATTTCAAACTCGATTTCAGATCCCTTTGGGACTGCAATCATTGCGACGCCATACTCAGCCGATGCCTCCACCGCGAACTGATATTCCTTCATCGAACCAGCACGCCGTCCAAGTTCTCGAGTATCGAGCACTAGCGGCGAGCGCGGATCGAGGGTAGACACAGTATTCCTCGCTGGAAGTCGGGCTCAGTTGGCCTCGCAAAAGACCACACGCTAGGTTAGCGCAGATTTAGGGTGCTACCCAAATCGTGGGCCAAATTGAGCGAATTGATAAAACCCTTATTTGGTCAAGAATTCGGCTTTTAGCGCGGTATTTACATGCTCTGGCACAAGTCCTGATACATCCCCGCCAAACTTGGCGATTTCCTTAATCATGCTTGAAGACAAGAAGCTGAACTCTGGATTTGTGGCGACGAACAAGGTATCGACACCTAACCGGGAGTTCATCTGTGCCATCTGAAGTTCATAATCAAAATCGGATACCGCGCGCAAGCCTTTAACAATTGCGCTAATTTCTTGCTCCTTACAGTAATCGGCAAGCAGCCCATGGAATGAATCAACGACAATGTTTGGGAATGGCTTCACGCATTCTTGGATCATTTCCATGCGCTGCTCTACTGTGAAGAAACCATCTTTAGTGCTATTAACCAAAACTGCGACCGTGACGTGATCAAACTGATTGGCTGCACGCGCGAATACATCGAGGTGACCCAGAGTTACTGGGTCAAATGATCCTGGGCAAACTGCTTTACGCAATGTGTTGGCTCCTAGTCAGAGTTTCTCTTGTAATGACCGTACCAAATAGTTGTGTCCCCATATTCGCGACGCTCACTTTCAGTGAAGGCTTCGGGCCAAGTCAGCGCAGATTTCTTCGTTCTTTCAACAACAACTAAGGCATCCTCATTGAGCCAATCATTTTCGAACAAATCAATGAGGAGTTCACCAATCACATCATCGGAAACCGTGTAAGGCGCGTCAATGAGCACTAAATCAAAAGCACCCGTAGTCGATCGATGCTTGAGTTCACTGGTGACACTCGTATTTTGAATATGAACCCGATTCAGCCCTAGGTCCTTAATGTTGGATTCAATTACTTGGCAGGCTTTACGATCAAGTTCGACAAAAACCGCCTCGGCTGCTCCGCGTGAAAGCGCCTCAATTCCTAATGCGCCAGAACCGGCGTACAAATCCAGAACTCGCAAATCACTCAGGTCACCCAACTTATGGACGATAGTAGAAAAAATCGCTTCGCGGACACGGCTGGTAGTTGGCCGCGTGACACTAACTGGTACGCGCAAGTTGCGCCCCTTGAACTCACCCGCAATGACTTTGGTCATGTCTTTTTCACAAACTCCGCACGCGTGGTATTCACTAACCCTGAAATCATTTTCGCGAGTTCAGGTTGATTACTCAATTGTGGATCGCTCTCAATAATGTTAGTTGCTACTTCTCGGGCCTGCGTCAAAATATCTTCATCAACTCGGATGTTTATGAATTTCAAACTAGACCTAGTGCCTGATTGTTCGCTGCCTAGGATGTTGCCTTCATGTCTTTGTTCTAGATCAAGAGCGGCCAACTCAAAACCATCATTGGTTGAAGCAACAGCTAGCAGTCTCTCTCGGGACTTACTAAATTGCGAGGCCTCAGTGACTAATAGGCAGAGTCCGGCAGATTTTCCTCGACCAACTCGACCACGAAGTTGATGCAATTGACTGATGCCGAACCGATCCGAATCCATGATGATCATCATCGTTGCATTTGGCACATCCACACCGACTTCGATAACCGTGGTAGCAATGAGAACATCTAGACCATCAGGATCGGCAACCCCACTGGCAAATCGACGCATGGCGTCATCTTTATCCGCGGCAGACATCTGCCCGTGAAGTAGCCCAACGCGTACTTGAGCCAACGGGCCAT
>CAIVPQ010000048.1 GCA_903907835.1 uncultured Actinomycetes bacterium | reverse complement strand
TGCCTAAAGTAAAACGCGCTCGAGAAGTTATTAAGAAACTTGATACAGACATCTGGTTACAAGTTGATGGTGGTGTTTCCTTAGACACGATTGCGCTGTGTGCAGAGGCTGGTGCGGACACTTTTGTTGCCGGCTCTGCTGTTTACAACACGAGTGACCCTAGCGCTGCGATTACAAATCTGCGCGAGCTTGCCAACCAGTCAATCGATGGTTCCTGGTGGGGCGGTTGTTAGTGACCCATTCGGATTTTGATAACGAGATGATGGCTCGAGCAATTGCTTTGGCTAAGTCCGTTGATCTTGTGCGCGACAAAAATCCCCGAGTAGGCGCAGTTGTCGTTAGTGCGGCTGGCGAAGTTATTGGTGAAGGTTGGCATGCCGGCTCTGGTTCAGATCACGCTGAAGTTGTTGCCTTGCATCAAGCCGATGGGTTGGCAACAGGTTCAACTGTTTATACAACTCTTGAACCCTGTGCAAGTACAGGAGTCAAAGGCCCGTGCACGCACGCGCTAATCAGCGCTGGAGTTACTCGAGTCGTTTATGGCCAATCAGATCCCAACCAAGCCATGGCTGGCGGAGCTGCCGCACTTGCCACGAGCGGTGTTGAAGTCACCTCAGGTGTTTTGCTTGAAGAATGCGTATCACTAAATCCGACCTGGACTTTTGCTCAAATCAACAATCGTCCTTGGGTTATCTGGAAAACAGCCACCAGCCTCGATGGATTCGTGGCCAGTGTTGATGGCACGAGCAAGTGGATCACCAGCGAAGAATCTCGTGAGGTTGTCCAAGAAATCCGTGCATCTGTCGGTGCGATTCTTACTGGTACCGGAACAGTTCTGATTGATGATCCGCTGATGACCGCGCGTCACTTGTCTGATTATCAGCAGCCGTTGCGACTTGTTTTAGGTCAACGCAAAATCCCAAGTGAATCGCGCATTCTTGCTGGCCCAAACCCAGGCGCTGTGACTCATGGTGATTTGGCGCAGGTATTAAATAGTCTCTTCACCGAACACGGAATACATCGGGTGCTAATCGAAGCCGGTCCTGGATTATCGAGATCCGCGTGGAACCAAGGATTAGTCGATGAAGTTTTCTGGTTCCAAGCACCGATAATTATTGGCCAAGGCCATGGTGTACTCGGCGATATTGGCGTCAATTCTTTGGACCAAGCTCGTAAATTTAGCAATTACGAGGTAACTCGTGTTGGATTAGACCTGTTAGTTCATTTTTCTACACATCAGGGCGGTTAAGTGTTTACCGGAATCATTGAGGAACTAGGTACTGTTTCTCAGGTTGTTAACTTGCCTGATGACGCGTTACAAATCACAATCTCCAGCGATGTGGTGTTAAGCGATGCGCAACTTGGCGATTCCATCAGCGTAAATGGTGTTTGTTTAACTGTGGCAACGCGAACTGAAAAAGAATTCACTGCTGATGTAATGCGTGAAACCGTAAATCGCACAACTATCGGTGCGTTACAAGCGGGCGCAAAGGTGAACCTCGAGCGCCCAGTCACCTTAGCCACACGCCTTGGCGGACACCTTGTCCAAGGCCATGTCGATGGTGTTGGTGAGTTTGTATCCAGGGAACACTCCGAAAATTGGGATGTGGTGACTATTCGCCCCAATCCAGAATTGCTGAAGTATGTTGTCGAAAAAGGCAGCATCACAGTTGATGGAACCTCGCTAACGGTTGCGTCTGTTGATGACAAAGTTTTCACAGTCTCACTCATCCCCGCGACTTTGACACACACCACTTTGGGTCTTTATCAAGCAGGGGACCGCATGAATCTTGAAGTCGATGTCCTAGCGAAGTATGTCGAGAAACTATTAGGGGCATCCTCATGACAACTCGGCTTGATTCGGTTGAAGCAGCGCTAGAAGAAATTCGCGCTGGCAAAATGGTCGTCGTTGTTGACGATGAAGATCGCGAGAACGAAGGCGACTTAATTTTTGCTGCAGAAAAAACCACTCCCGAACTTGTTGGATTTATGATTCGACACACTTCAGGTGTTTTATGTGTGCCGATGGAAGGCGCTGACCTTGATCGACTAGGCCTGCCGCCGATGACACATGTAAACGAAGATGCTAAAGGCACTGCGTACTCGGTAAGCGTAGATGCGCGTCAGGGGGTATCAACTGGAATCAGTGCTGCTGATCGTTCGCAGACAGTAAAGATTCTTTCCAGCCCAACTACAGATGCAACTGAATTGACTCGACCTGGTCACGTTTTCCCGCTACGCGCAATGCCAGGTGGGGTTCTGCGCCGTCCTGGTCACACTGAAGCATCTGTTGATTTAGCGCGACTAGCTGGCCTACAACCTGCTGGCGTCATTGCTGAAGTCGTTCATGATGATGGCTCGATGATGCGCGTACCTGCACTTCGTGAGTTTGCTGATACCCATGGTTTGTTGATGATTTCCATTGCAGATCTAATTGCTTATCGCCGTCGCACCGAATCACAAGTTGAGCGCGTTGCGACGGCCGAACTGCCAACAGAACATGGTGTCTTTAATGTTGTTGGCTTTAGAAGCATTATCGATAACACCGATCATGTGGCACTAGTTATGGGCGAAATTGGCGAAGGTAAAGATGTGCTTGTCCGTGTTCACTCCGAATGCCTTACTGGTGATGCGCTAGGTTCTTTGCGCTGCGATTGCGGACCGCAACTTCATGGCGCAATGCGCACTGTGGCTAAAGAAGGTCGTGGAGTCGTTCTTTATGTTCGCGGACACGAAGGTCGCGGCATTGGACTGTTACACAAATTGCAGGCTTATGCACTTCAAGATCAAGGCGCCGACACCGTTGAGGCGAATCTGGCACTTGGACTTCCCGCAGATTCACGCGATTACGGAACAGGCGCTCAGATTTTAGTTGAGTTGGGTATCAAGAGCATGCGCTTACTAACCAACAACCCAACAAAGCGCGCAGGTCTTGATGGATATGGTTTAACGATTTCCGAAAGTGTCCCGATTGAAATCGAACCAAACGATTTCAATCGTGATTACTTGCGAGCAAAGCGCGACCAGATGGGTCATGATTTGAGTTTTGGAGAATCCGAATGAGCGGTGTTGGTAGCCCAGAGTCAGTCGTTAACAATTTCACTGGCAAACGAGTAGTTGTTATCGCGTCCTCTTGGCACACCGAAATCATGGATGGGCTTATCGCTGGGGCAGTCAAAGTGATTGAGTCTGCAGGTGTCGTGGCTGAGATTCACCGAGTGCCAGGGGCATTCGAGTTGCCGCTGGGCGCATCAATCGCTGCTAAGTCAGGCGCGGATGCCGTGGTGGCTTTAGGTGTTGTTATTCGTGGCGGAACTCCACACTTTGATTATGTGTGCTCGGCAGCAACTGATGGATTAACGACTGTTGCTTTAGAAACTGGTGTGCCTATTGGATTTGGCCTACTTACTTGCGACAACGAGCAACAAGCCCTTGATCGCGCCGGGCTAGCAAATAGCAATGAAGATAAAGGCGCCGAAGCTGCGGCTGCAGCAATGAACATGGTGTCGGTACTTAAGAGCATCTCTAGCATTTAGGGTTGTCCTATGAAAACCTTCGACGATTTACATGCCGAGTTGTTGGCCCGTGTTGCTAGCAATGACCCGAACTCATCAACTGTTGCGATGGTTCAGGCTGGAGTGCACGCGGTTGGTAAGAAAATTGTTGAAGAAGCCGCCGAAGCATGGATGGCTGCTGAACACGAATCTGATGAAGCAACTGCCGAAGAAATCGCGCAATTGTTGTATTGGACCCAAGTTTTGATGATCACCCGAGGCATTAGCCTCGAAGACGTTTATGGAAAGTTGTAATTATGTTGCGCGTTGCTATCCCCAATAAAGGCCAGCTTTCTGATCCATCTCGTGAGATGTTGCGCGAAGCAGGCTACGCCGCTGTTGCCAACTCCCGTGAACTAGTTGTGCAAGATCCAGAAAATGATGTTGAGTTCTTTTTCCTGCGTCCACGCGACATCGCGACTTATGTAGGTCGCGGAACTCTCGATGTTGGAATCACAGGTGAAGATTTGTTAGCCGATTCAGGTTCAACTGCTTCAACTATTTTGGAACTAGGTTTTGCGCCGTCAACTTTTCGTCTGGCTGCTCCAGCGGGAACGGCCAAACAATACAGCGACGTTGCTGGAAAGCGCATCGCGACTTCCTACGGTGGCATCTTGCGCAACTGGCTTGTTGAGCAAAAACTAATCGCCGAAGTTGTTGAACTAGATGGCGCTGTTGAAAATGCGGTTCGACTTGGTGTTGCTGATGTTGTTGCCGATGTCGTGGCAACTGGAACAACTTTGCGCCAGGCTGGACTTGAAGTTGTTGGCGAGCCAATCTTCAAGAGCCAGGCAATCATGATTGCTCGTGATGGCATTGCAGATCAATCAGCTGTTGATGTATTCGTGCGGCGCATCCAAGGTGTGATTGTTGCTCGTTCATACGTTTTGGTTGACTACGACATTCCTGTTGAGTTGGTCGAAAAGGCATGTGCCATAACACCCGGTATCGAGTCACCCACTGTGTCTTCATTGCAAAACTCAACTTGGGCCGCCGTTCGCGCAATGGTCCCGCGCAAGCAAGTTCACACAGTTATGGATGACCTTTACACACTTGGCGCTCGCGGAGTGATCGTCACAGACATTCACGCCTGCCGCTTGTGAGCAACGACTTTACCGACGCGCAAATTCCCGTGTCAGACTTTGAAGGCGACGAAGGTCAGGCCGATCCTGATTTGCGAGATGCGATAGTTGAATACGCGCGAACTGCTTCGGCCGAATCAGCCCGCGAATTACTCGACTTGCTAGTAGTGGCTCGGTTATTAGTACCTGTTGTGGCTGTAGTCGACTCAATTGACGATGGTCAAGAAAAAGATAGTCACATGCAGTCAGTGGAATTTCAATCAGTTGATGGTCGCAAAGCACTGATTGCATTTACTGGCACCGACGCTGTTGAGTATTGGGATCCCAAGGCCCGCCCTATTCCGCGTGCTGCTTTTGAAGTTGCTCAAGGCGCAGTCGAGCAAGGCTACGACGCAATCATTCTGGACATGTCGGGACCGACCCCTTTAGCCATCGATGGCAATCTACTTTCGCTACTTGCAATTGGCCCAGCACGATTTGAATTACTTGAAATTGAATTAGGCAAAGTGTGCGATGAGCTAGTAGATGTTGCAGGCATCATGTCGGCTAGTTGGGAACTTGAAGACGATGAAGCCATCATTGCAATTACAGTTAGCGAGATCTCGCCGACTTTAAGTGTTGATGTTTCGACGTTGATTTCAAACAGCGACCTAAATGCACTGCTCGATGTGCCCTTAAATGTAACTGTCGCAGGCCACACGACTTAGTTGCCATTTGCGAATCGCTCCATTTATAAATTGATGTGACGTGGCTTTGCAAATGTGGCTATTAGTGTCCGCGTGAGTGTCCAAGTCCGTTAACTACGGTTGTCTGCGTATTAGAGTTGATGTACATCATTACCTGTTGTGAGGAAGCCCTATGAACCGTTTAACTTCTGCAATCGCCCGTATTGGACTTGGTCTGATGATTTTGTGCGCGACACTCGTAGGCACAGGCACTAGTGCGAGTGCGGCAGAAGAGAAGTATGTTCAGCTGGCTGAAGGTTCGCTTCATTCTTGTGGACTGTTGGTTTCTGGTTCAGTAAAGTGTTGGGGCTACAACGCGCATGGTCAGTTGGGCTTGGGTTACTTCAGTGAATCTGTTTCTTCAGCCACCTTGGTGCCTGGGTTAACTAATGTTGCTTCTCTTGTTATTGATGGAGCGGTGTCGTGTGCTGTGTTGGTTTCAGGACCAGTTAAATGTTGGGGCTTCAACTTGAACGGTGAGTTGGGTTTGGGTTACGTGAGCGGGGAATATCCGAGCTATGGCGTTTCTTCACCTACGTTAGTGCCTGGGTTAACTGATGTTGCTTCTCTTGTTTTAGGTCGGGATCGCACTTGCGCTGTGTTGATTTCAGGTTCAGTAAATTGTTGGGGTGCAAACTCTTTAGGTCAGTTGGGTTTGGGTTACAACAGCACATCTGCTCCATATGGAGTTCCTTCACCTACGTTAGTGCCTGGATTAACTGATGTTGCTTACATTATTATGGGTACCTTTCATTCGTGTGCTGTGTTGGTTTACGGTTCAGCGAAATGCTGGGGCTATAACTTTTACGGCCAGTTGGGTTTGGGTTACAACAGTGAATCTGTCTCTTCACCTACTTTGGTGCCTGGGGTGACTGATGTTGCATCTCTTGTTGTAGGTGGCGATGCATCGTGTGCCGTGTTGGTTTCCGGTTCGGTGAAATGCTGGGGCGATAACTCTTACGGCCAGTTGGGTTTGGGTTACACCAGTGAATCTGTCTCTTCACCTACGTTAGTGCCTGAGCTAACTCATGTTGTTTCTCTTGTTTCAGGGAATCATAGTTGGTGCGCAGTTTTGGTTTCAGGTTCTGTGAATTGCTGGGGCTATAACTATTACGGCCAGTTGGGTTTGGGTTACACCAGTTATTCTGTTTATTCACCTGCGTTAGTGACTGAGTTAACTCATGTTGCTTCCCTTGTTTCAGGGGGTAATAGTTGGTGCGCAGTTTCGGTTTCAGGTTCCGTGAATTGCTGGGGCTCTAACCCTTTCGGCGAGTTGGGTTTGGGTTACACCAGTAATTATGTTTATTCACCCTCGTTAGTGCCTGAGTTATCTGATTTTGCTTCCTTTGTTTTAGGTGGCGATGCATCGTGTGCTGTTTTGGTTTCAGGTTCAGTGAAATGCTGGGGCTGGAACTATTACGGCCAGTTGGGTTTGGGTCACAGAAGCGAATCTATTTATTCACCTACTTTGGTGCCTGGGGTTGCGATTCAACGTTTATTGACCGCACCAACATCCGTAGCGGCCACAAGTGTTGGCGCAACAAGTGCCACCGTGACTTTCGTTTCTCCTGTTGATGTCACTGGCGAGGACCCAATTACCGCTTTTGAATACTCACTTGATGGCGGAACAACTTGGGTAAGTCCAGATGTTGCAATGATTGATTCGCCACTGACTATTAACGGTCTTGTTCATGCAACCACGTATTCTGCAAAGATTCGTGCTGTTAATTCTCAAGGCCCTGGTGCGGCTTCTGAACCTGTAGCTTTAACAACTTTGGCTATTCCGGCATCAGCGCCGAGTATTACGTCTGCTGTAACTGGCTCAGGCAAAGTCACCTTAACAATTGCGGCACCTTCAGTTTTGGGTGATACAGCGCTTAGTGGTTATGACTACTCAATCAATAATGGTTCAACTTGGTCGCATTTTGCCTCTGTTGATGGGCCGTTCGTTATCACTGGTTTAACTAATGCCACCGACTATCAGGTAAAGGTTCGTGCAATTAACTCTGCTGGTGCTGGCGAGGCTTCTGCTACCGTCACTGTTGCTCCAACAAGTCTTGCGCCGTCCTTGCCAACAATCGGTTCTGTGAATGCTGGTAATCAAGTGGCTGATGTGAACATTGCTCAGGCGACAGGTGTCACAGCGCAATCAATCACCGGATATCAGTACAACATCAATAGCAGTTTGTCCTGGGCCAATTGTGTGATGACTGCTCAGTCGTGCCGAGTAGTCGGATTGTCGAACGGCATCAAGACCACCGTTCGTGTCCGTGCGGTGAATGCCAATGGCGTGAGTCTTGCCTCAGCAAAGTCTTATGTGACATCCGTTACCACTTCACAATCGCCAACAATTAACACTCTCAGCTCAAGTGCAGGTGCATTGAACGTGGCATTCACAGCGCCCGTTGATAATGGTGGCAGCAAAGTGTTGCGTTATGAGTATTCAGTTGATGGTGGCGCTTGGGTTAACCCAGCCCGGGCGATCACGAAAAGCCCATTCAAAGTTTCCGGCTTAGCGAACGCGACAAGTTACGCCGTGCGTATTCGTGCCGTAACTGCTGTTGGTATTGGTGAAGTTTCAACAAGTGTTTCAGGATCAACCCCGGCAGTTATTGCAAGTGCGCCAAGCATTACAAGTGCGACCGTTGGTAAGACCTCTATTACTGTGAACTTCAACGCACCAGCTAATAATGGTGGGGCAGCAGTGACAAACTACGCCTACACGGTTGATGGGAAAACTTGGACAACTTTGAGTCCAACATCCACCAGCACTCAGATTGTGATTTCCGGGTTAACTTCATCCATGTCTTATTCAGTTAGAGTAAGGGCAATTAACGGTGCAGGTGCAGGTGCAATGTCAGCAACTCAGTCAATCAAAACATTGAAGTAGACGTTAGGCGAGTAGGCGGCATTGCCTCGGTCTGCTTGGCCCTGACAACCGGTTGGTTTCACGTTAGGGTCAAACACCGAATCTGGTTAAATCGTGACTATCAGTTCGTAGGACAATCACCCGTTGCTGATGCGCCGTATTCTGCATCGTCCGAGAGTTTCTCGCCATAGCCAATTGCGTAGTATCTCCCGGGATCTGGCGTGCCAAAATATGCAGGATTGAATTTTCGGACACTCATGCAAAATGGAAGGTATCCGCCAGTAGGCCTAACATGCAGGCGAGTGACCTGACCACTGGCATCAGCAATATTCTTGACAGAAATCTTCGACTCTGAGGCTCTGAATTTTTTTAAGATGCCATCAATAATCGCTGGATCATAGGGGTCAGCTTGCGGATGTGTGACACGGTAATTTCCGATCAGATCTAAGATCGTCAATCTCTCATCGGCTGGGGTGCCTGTTTCGGTATTTGGGTCGAGGTCAATCTCACCGTAGTAGGCCGAAATATTGGCGTTGTAAGTGAAATTACTCCGTTTGTTAACTGGTGTTATTGTCTCGCGATTTAGATCCACCTTAAGGGTTGATTTTCCATTTTCATGTTGGACAAAGCCGTAGAGATTGAAGGTAGAAGATACCCGAACATCGTCAATCGCTGATAAGCCACTCAAAGTAGCGACGCAAGTTATCTGAAGGTGTTCATTGGGACTGCTTTTGCTTGGCGTTTCGTCTGACAAACTCGAAGTTCCAAGCTGTCGGGCATATGCAATAAATGCCTTGCACTCTTTGGCAATAGAACTCGAACTTGTTTTCCGTGCTGTAAATGTTTTGCCCGTTTTCGGAAATGGTGCCGGACCACCCTGAATCCCAATTTCGCCCAGTGTGTAGCCAGGTGCTGGAGCAAGCGAATGCATCTGTTCTATCGTTTTATGCGTCGCATCCTTGGCCGAATCTTTCCAAGTTTGGGAAGAATAAATGTACATCAACAACGCTAGTGGAACAACAATCAAGATTGTGCGTGCTTTCATGAATCGCCTTATTCTCATAATTCTTCTCAGATAATTCAGACATTAGCAGGCTTGGACATTAAGGAGTAATACAAGTCTGAAATTCCGATAGGTTCACTTTTTTGACGCCTTAAAAGATCCGATCATCTCACCGACAGGATGCAGAAGCGGGTGCAGAATTCGTTTGGTGTTAACCTAAATCTCCCAAGCGGGGGTGGTGACATTTTGATTGCGCACTGTACTATAGGCGAGGAGAAAAACTTTTCACATCTCGTTGTTTCGAAAAAACACAAAGGAGTCGGCACATGCGCCGTATTACTGTTCTTATTTCAACTCTTGCTTTTGCTTTATCTGGCCTTGTGATCAGCCCGGCTAGTGCCGATCCACAGGTTCCACTAGTACCACAGGCGACTTATGCCACACCGGCCACGTTTGCTTCCGGTATCCAAAACTCCAGCCCCTACGCAGTTTTCAAGTCTGTTTCTTGTTCTACTGCCGGTAATTGTGTTGCGGTTGGGCAGTTTACCAACGCTGCTGGTAGCAACGAGGCGTTTACTCAAACTCAAACTAATGGCATCTGGGGTATTGCAACACCTGCCACATTTGCTTCCGGTATCCAAAACACCAAC
>CAIVPQ010000047.1 GCA_903907835.1 uncultured Actinomycetes bacterium | reverse complement strand
CGTTCTCTCGACCGTCTGTGACGATTACGAACACAACGCGACCTGGCCGGTCGGCTTCGGGCAGTTCGCCTAGGTCGATACCAGTCTGAGCGATTTCGCGCCCGACGGTGTCGAGAAGGGCTGTTCTGCCACGAGGTCGAAGCGTGTATTCAAATGGGCTGGTAGCCATGCGCGCCACATCATCGGCCTGGTCATCAAACTCGACAAGGGTAACGGTGAGCTTGCCATCTTCGGCAAACTGTTCGCGCAGGAGTTCCTGGATACCGCCTTGGGCATCTTCGCGGATACTCGACATTGATCCGGAACGATCGGCGACGAGGGTTAAGTGTGTGTAGGTGTTGTTTGTCATGGCATGCTCCCTGCTTTTTGGTTGTTGTCTTTAAGGTAAGGCATGGGTATGACATTTTTGGGCTAGATTATTTGGATGTGTAGAAAATCGCTCACTTGCAACTACGTCAAACCGCCTGAAACTCGTGTCAATGCTCCATCCATCCGCCCGGATGAGTTTGACCAATATTTCACTGAGTTTGCTGATGCAGTAATACGAGCTAAGCAAGATGGCTGGAACACGCATAATCCGCTACTTGATCATGGTGCCGAACGGAGCTTGAACGACTGGTTCACAGAGCATGCGCAGATTGCGTACAGATCCCGTAGTCAAGGAAAAGCTCATAGAAAGCCTGTGGTTATGCCCATGAAGCCCGCAGCCTTAACTAATCAGTGTGTACGCCGCACCAACAAGCGAGATAACTACCGTTGTCTATATTGTGGAAATCCAGTTCTTCCAAGTGAGTTTTTCAAGAAGCTGACTAAATTTGTTGGACCTGAAATCTTTCGTTCAGTCGGCACGAATATAGAACGCCACGGCATCAAACTCGTATTCTCTGCAACAGCAGATCATCTCATTCCCGCTGCAGATGGGGGAGCGACTGCCTATGAGAATCTCGTTACGTCATGCTGGCCATGTAATTACGGGAAAGCTCATTTCACAATTGAGGAATTGGCTATGAATAATCCTTTTAATCGCGAACACCTTGAACTGGACACCCGTGTTGCTGATTTGCTAAACGCGATTGGTCGGCCACAGGATCTACTGCCTGAGTAGGTTTGTCTTATTTTTGTGCCTTCTAAGGATTAGGAATTGAACACTTAAGATAGATAGCCACTATTGTTGTGAATATGAATCGCAAGAGATTTGCTCTGATGTTAGTGGTTTTTCTTATTGGCCTGTCGGCCATTTTCCTTTTTCTTCAGCGTAAGGACTCAGAGTCGACTCAAATTAAAGCGCTTAAGGTATCCACCACCAAACAAATGCTTGAAATGCTGGTGGTCGAAGGGGCGGACACGAGGCAGGATTACGACAGAGAGGTGCAGTTTGGCGCAGACTGGACCAGTGGTGGTCCAGGTAACTGCAATACGAGAAATATGGTACTTGCTCGAGATTCAATCACTCAGGTCGCAGTGAAAGGTGATTGTGATGTTACTTCTGGCAAATGGCGCTCCGAGTATGGAAACAGAAGCTACTTCTATTCTCAAGCCAGCTCATTACAGATTGATCACATGGTCCCTCTCAAAGAAGCATGGATGTCTGGCGCATCACAGTGGACTCAAAAGGATCGCCTCAATTTTGCTAATGATTTGGGCTATAGCCATGCCTTACTAGCGGTATTTGCGCGACACAACAAGAAAAAGAAGGAGCGGGAGCCAGAGAAATATCGGCCCAGCGATAAGGATTACCAGTGCCAATATGTGGGCTATTGGATTGCGGTGAAGTACCGCTGGGATTTGAGCGTTGATTCGGCTGAGAAGAATTTTCTGGAGAAAAAGATCTCATCATGTGGCGCAAGAAGCAATGTAGAGGTCCCAGATGTGGCGTTGACTGAATCAGTACCCACTGGAATTGTTTCCACACCAGTTACATCCTCCACCTCGCTTCGGTTTGCAAACTGCGCTGAAGCTAAAGCAAATGGTCAAGGCCCATACGTCAAGGGCCAAGATCCTGAGTATGACTGGTTTCGCGATGGCGATGGCGATGGCATTACGTGTGACTCCAATTAGCTTGTAGAAATTAAGTATTGGAGCGGGGTATACTCACGTGGGCTCAGTGCCGATTGTCAGTCCTTTGGTGTGTTCAGGTCTGCCTCAATAGCGCGGGCCAATTCTGAGTTGCCCATAACCCATTTGGCCACTTCGGCGACCCTGCGCATCAGGAACTCTGGCGAAGTTTCAGCGCGAGCTGCAATTCTTCGCCCAATTTCTTGCGCTTGGATGAACTGTTCTTTGGTGTCAATTGCGAGTACTCGATCGCATGTCGCGCAAACAAGGAAGTAGCTGGCGCGATACTTTGCGACACGTATGCCGTAGACCTGACCATAGCGGTAGTTTTCCACGACATTAAACCCGCTCAGGTCGTCACACGATGAGCAAAAGTATGGAACCCAGAGATTTCCAGGATTCTTTGACTTACCGCCCGTACCCCAAATAATGGCCATCGTTATTCCAATCTTCTTGTCATTAAAAAATCATTGCCTATCTGCAACATTACACAGCGGGTCAGACAATCCAGTTCAGTACTGTGCGATAGATTGCTTAAATAGTCGAGTATCGGGAGAAGCTAATGGGAAGTTTGATCGGGTTCTTTGTGGGACTTGGAATTATGGCATCGGCTTGGAGCGGTGATCTCGAATTCTGGGGCATTGGTGTATTTGTTGTCGCCGGAATACTTGGCATTCTGCTATTTCCAAATACTGTAGGCACTTTCATGACTTCGATCATGTTTATGTCACCGATTGCCGTTGTTCTTGCTGCCATTCGAGGCAACTCCGACAGCGTAAAGGTTGCACTCGGCCTGACTGCCTGTGCTTGGCTAACGCAGATCGTAGTGGGAACTATTCGCAAGGGGAGCGTGCAGTAGTCGACGAAACAGTCTTCACGACCTATAGGACGCTTGGCTCAATCTGCCATTTCGTCGTTGCGATTCTTTGATGGTCGTGGCTTTTGTCAGGGTAAATCCCTAGACTTGGCAAGAACTTAATGAAGGTGAGTCATGAGCGGAGTAGACATCGAGCCGGAACGGCTGGTTAAGTCTGCGGAGCGTGTTCGAGATCTTGGCGAAGTGTTTACTCCTCGCGAGACAGTCGATGCAATGCTTGACCTTCTGCCTAAGGAAATGTGGATCCATCATCCTTCTCCTACTTTTTTGGAGCCGGCGTGTGGAGACGGTAACTTTCTAGTCGCAATCTTGGAACGCAAACTTGCTGGGATCAAAGAATTCCTGAATGGCGAAGTGTTGAGTGCTGAGATCTCAAATGATTTGGCAAGGTTATTCGCACTTGAGGCCTTGTCGAGTATTTATGCCGTTGACATTTCAGAAGATAATGTCATCGGTGGCACTCAGGGCCACGAAGTTGGTGCCCGCACTCGATTGCTGAACATGTTTGCTGAATGGATATTGGTTGAGTGTGGTCAGAAATTCAATAAAAGCAGCGCGCCACTCACGAGGGCTCAGTGGATCGTTGACCACAATATCTTGGTGGGAAACATGCTTCCTACGCTTCAAGATGGCAAGCCAACCGGGCGTGATGAGTTGCCGCTGGTGGAGTACACCTGGTTCCCAGACCAGTTCAGGGTTGAGTTGGTGAAAACCACACTCGGAGCTGTCATCGCTGACTCAGATCCGAACGCTGAAATGACGCTGTTTGGTCCGCCAGATCCTGAGAGTCTTTGGTCTGGGCCGGTGAAGCAAATGCATAAGGCAGCAGCAGTATTAGCGCCAAGACTTAAGGGGCCAGCTCGAAATGGACAAGGACGGGTAGATAAATGACGGTCGACATAGTTGCAACGAACCAAGCAGATATCTTAGAAGTAATTAGCAGCCTTTCAAACGATCAGGTATTCACTCCACCCAAGGTTGTAAATGCCGTGCTCGACATGTTACCTCCCAATGTGTGGACGGATCCGAAGT
>CAIVPQ010000046.1 GCA_903907835.1 uncultured Actinomycetes bacterium | reverse complement strand
GTCAGCGCAAATTTCATGACTAGCCAGTTGTCTAGATTTGCGCCACACACACCGTTACTATCTAGATTTTGCCCAGAGGCTCCAATCTTTGAGATTTATCGTTTACGGTTAAAGAATGAGTAACTTATTAGCAACACTAACCATCGCAGGAAGAGACGTTGTCTTAGTCCAGCAGGGATGTCCAACTTGGTTTTATTCTGATGAAGTCAATGGGCTAAATGTTGTTCCAACTTGGGAGCACAAACTCGCAGACGCGCTAGCAGTCTTTGCTGGCCCAGATTTTGGAATGGACCTAATTTTTGATTCATCTGTTCAAAGAGTGGTTGACCTTACGAGTCCGGAAATCCAGCCGGCTGCAGATGGTTGGCGCGAAAAAATTTATGCCACTGATCGGGTACTAGCTGAGTTAGTCATTCACGATTCGGATTTGATGGAATTCCAATCCGAGTTGGACCAGCTGCGAGAGGTTGTTGTTTTAGGCGAAAAGCACGTGGTATCTCCACGTTCATGGGCAAAGGCCTTCACGAATTTGTAAATTGTGTAGTCTCTAAAATCTTGATCCAACATCTTGAGTAAATGTGGCTAAATTTGCCACTTTTGTATCTCTGGTTTGCACATTGTGTTCTGGCAAAGGCACTATTGTTTAGAAGCAATGAAAAAAGCGGCCTGTGTGGGCTGCGTGTGATTGGTGGTTGACTCTTAACTATGGCTATTAGGCAAACAGTTAAGCAATCACTAAGTTTGCTCAGCCCCGGCGATCGCAAGAAGTACTACCTGGTAACCCTTGCCCAAATGTCTACATCGCTGCTCGACTTGGCTGGAGTTTTTGCACTAGGCCTAACCGGACTACTTTCTCTCAGTTATATCCAAGATGTTGCACCTTCGCCTATTGCCAGAAATTTACTTAGTTTCTTTCATCTAAATCAGATTGATCCAGGCAAAGCAATCGGAATTGTTGCCCTATCTGCGACTGTTTTGTTTATGGTCAAGGGCATTGTTGCCTTGTGGCTCCTGCGCAAGACATTGCGTTTTCTTGCGAATCGCAGCGCCGCTAAGTCAGCTGAGCTAACGCGTCGCATGTTTAAGCACTCACTGCTATTTGTGCAAAATCGATCAAGCCAGGAAGCCTCGTATGCCATCTCGGCTGGAGTTAACTCAGCGATCAGCGAAACCCTGGGTCCAGCGGTCGTCATTATTTGTGAAATTACTTTGTTGGCGGTGCTAACTTCCGCGCTGATGATCATAGCTCCAGCCGTAACCCTTGGTGCAATGGTTTACTTCCTTATCATCGGCTTGTTGATTCAGCGAGGACTCGGGTCATGGACGATGCGAGCATCTAGAGTCAGAACAAAAGCTGAAATTTCTAGCACAATGTTCGTTCAAGAGGCAATCAGTTCGTATCGAGAGATTACCGTTGCCGACAAGATGGACTACTTCATTGATGGGGTTGCAAACATCCGCCATCAATCAACATCCTCATCAGCGGAACTGCAATTCATTGGATACATTCCTAAGTACGTTCTCGATGTCGCCTTGATGCTTGGTGCGACAATTCTGGGTGCTGCCCAGTTCCTCACAAAAGACCTGAATTATGCAGTGACCACACTGGCACTTTTTCTCACGGCAGGCACTCGAGTTATGCCATCCATTTTGCGCCTTCAGGCTGGATTCTTGCGAATTCGTACAATCTCTGGGACTAGGGAAGTTGCACATCGCTTAATTAAGGATTTGCAAGTCGAAGACACTCGCGTAGGCGCATTAAGCAATGTGCGTCCGTCAGAATCCAACGAAGAATCGTCTAAAGCTTTCGTGCCTGTGGTTGAGATTTCAAATGTGACTTTTTCTTATCCAAATCGCGATCAACATGCGCTCAGAGATGTTTCAATCACCGTTCAACAAGGTGAGTCATTGGCAATTGTGGGTCCTTCAGGAGCAGGAAAATCTACTTTCGCCGACATCATTCTGGGCGTTGTGCAACCAGATCTTGGAACCGCGAGCATCAGCGGGGTCAAGCCGAACCGGGCAGTCAAAGTCTGGCCTGGTGCGATTGGTTATGTTCCACAAACGGTTGGCCTGATGGATGGTTCAATCAGGCGCAATGTTGCAATCGGATTAGACACAAGTGAAATTGATGATAACCGTGTTTGGGAGGCCCTAGACAAAGCGAGTCTCGGAGATTTCTTACGCTCAGACGGTTTGACTTTAGATTCTCCTGTGGGAGAACGAGGAGTGAGGTTGAGTGGTGGACAACGTCAGCGACTTGGTTTAGCCCGCGCACTTTACACTCGACCAAAACTTTTGGTTTTAGATGAGGCAACGAGTGCCCTTGATTCAGAAACTGAAAACACTATCAACAATGTGCTGCAGGAACTTGCTGGAAGTGTGACCTTGATTACGATCGCACACCGGCTTGCGACTGTGCGCAACGCCAATACAGTTGTTTACATAGAAGATGGTCAGATTAAAGCAACTGGATCATTCGAAGAAGTCCGAGCAGCTATCCCTGGCTTTGATAAGCAAGCAAGTCTTTTGGGTCTCTAGCCCGAATTGGGGCGCAAATACACATCTTCACTTAGGGTCTAAGTAGTCTAAGAAGGCCGATTCCAAAGGGGACAGTCAAGTATGCGCATTGCCATCGTTTGGCCTTGGTTTCGCACTCTCGGACATCTATATGGGCGCGAATTGGAAAAACTAGGTCATGAAGTTTTACTGGTCACCAGCGAACGACATTTTGCTGGGGGCCAATATGGCCAAGTTGATGAAGTGATTGCAACACAAGTTGGATTTATTAAAAGCATAAAATCAATTTGGTCCGCGCGTTCAAAACTAAAAGCTTTCAATCCCGATGTGATTATCGTTGAAGATGTTTACTCCCATCCAATTTGGTGGGCGGCCAGATTATTTGGCGTGCCGCTCATCGGATCAATCCATGACCCAATGCCGCACGATGAGAACCACACTCGCAAAGGTCTGCGCAAGCTAGTTTCTAGCATCCAGAACTTCGGAATGGATGCAACGATTTACTACAGTGAATCTGCCTTGAAAGAGGCAGAAGAATTAGGCATCCGGAGAAATAAACCGGCATATGTGTGGCCGCTGATATCGGAGATGCCAGATGATTTGGTAACTCAAAATTCACAAATTCGTCGCGGCTTTGCCATGATTGGCCGTTGGTCACATTACAAAGGTTTTGATATTGGTATGCAAGCTTGGCAAGCGCTGCCTGATGAAGTCCGCAAAGCGAATCCGCTAGAAGTCTGGCAACGTATTGGGAGCTCAACACCTCCTTTCACTGATCCTTGTTTGGTGTGGCATTCAGATGGATTCGAGTGGCAAGAGATTTCTGAGATGTTATCTCGCATTAAGTATGTTCTGCTTCCGTATCGAAGCGCATCGCAAAGTGGCGTTCAAGTTTTAGCTCAGCAATGTGGCGCGAGGGTGATTTATACCGATCTTTCCGGTCTAGCGGAATTCGCTGTTGCGGGGGACATTGCTGTTGCTGGAACTGAAGTAGAACTCTGGCGCGAAGCGATGTTGGTCTCTACAACTGAGCCTGCGTATGATTCTGAACTGATAACTTTTGAATCCCGAGGATTTGCAGACAAACTTGCAAAAAGCATTCTGGACATGGGTTCGTTAGTCCACGGCAAATCGGTTTAGGCTAATTGAAGTGCCATTGCACAAAATTTCAAATGATAGTTAGGAAACAATTGTGGAATCTCGTGAAGGTCGTGACACCAACGAGGAATATGAAGGTGGCAATCTCGATAACCAATTTAGAGATGGCCGTGAAGACTTTCTCCACAATTATTTGAGTCACGAATTAACTAGCGAGTCTGACACTGACGAAGACGAACTGAATGAGAATAATCAGCAAGACGAATATTTGCAGGCAGATCTTAAGCAAAAGTCATTCACTGACTTCAAGCAAATCGAAGAGTTGCTCAACGACCGTTGGCCAGAAACAAAAATCGAACCAAGTCTTTCTCGAATCAGCCGGCTTGTGGCCTTTCTTGGTGACCCGCATCTCGCCTACCCAGTCATTCATGTCACTGGGACTAATGGCAAGACATCAACTTCTCGAATGATTGAGTCGCTGTTGCGTGAACTAGGTCTAAATACTGGTTTAACCACTAGCCCACATCTGCATGATGTTAGCGAGCGCATTCGCTTAAATGGCCAAGCAGTAACCGCTGAGCGATTTGTTCAGGCATATGACGAACTAGAGCCATACATAGCGATGGTAGATGCAGAAAGCATTGCCCAAGGCGGACCGGCAATGTCATTTTTTGAAGTTTTAACCGGTATGGCATTTTCTATCTTCGCTGATGCGCCAGTGGATGTCGCGATAGTTGAAGTTGGCATTGGTGGAACTTGGGATGCAACAAACGTCGTTCAACCCGCAGTAAGCGTGGTAACTCCGATTGGTTTAGATCATATGGAGCATTTAGGCGACAACATAGAAGCGATTGCTTCAGAAAAAGCGGGAATCATCAAGTCGGGTTCCATCGCAGTTTTAGCGCCTCAAAATCCCGAAGCAGCTGAAGTCCTCATTAAGCGTGCGATTGAGGTCGGGGCAGTTGTCGCGCGTCAAGGTGTGGAATTCAAAGTCTCGGATCGTCAACTGGCTGTTGGGGGACAGGTCGTCACTCTCGAAGGTATTAATGGCACATATCCCGAAATCCTTATTCCACTTTATGGAGTGCATATGGCTGCAAATGCCTCAATGGCGCTAGCCGCAGTCGAGGCATTTTTTGGTGGAAACCATCAGCTAAATGAAGATTCCATTAGGCGGGGTTTTGCTAGTGCCACATCTCCAGGTCGACTTGAAGTAGTGCATAGAAGTCCGACCGTGATCGTGGACGCTGCGCACAATCCGAATGGTGCCGGTATTTTGGCCCTGGCCTTACAGGAATCTTTCACATTCGATTTCATTGTTGGAGTTGTCTCTGTGATGGGCGACAAGGATGTAGCTGGAGTCCTTGAAGCCCTTGAACCTGTGCTTAACCAAATAATCGTGACATCAAATGGAACCGAACGAGCTATGCCTGCTGAGGATTTATTAGACCTCGCCAATCAAATATTTGGTCGTGAAAGAGTTCACATCGAACCAAAACTTTCTGGTGCCATTGATCGCGCAATCGAGATTGCAGATGCATCTGGTTCCACTGGTGTTGGTGTTGTGGTGACAGGTTCAGTTGTTACTGCTGCGCGTGGCCGTGCATTACTCGGGCATATGACGGCATAAGGATTCTTGAATGAAAGTGATGGGCAGTGCACTACTGGTTTTTCAGGCCATAGTTCTAGGTCTGGCTATCCCTGTGTCTCTAGTGATTTACAACGTAGATAAGTCATTCGCGCTTTGGAGTACTTTTGCGCTCATGATCCTTTGCGTCTTGGCAGTCGGGGGCGTGCGCCGAGATCGCAGAACTGCAATTTTTACCGGTGTCTCGGTACAGATCCTCATCATCGGGGTTGGCTTTTTTAATCGCCCACTCTTATTCCCAGGAATTCTATTTGCACTTATTTGGGCAATGGCCATAAATCTTTCCGCGAAAACCGATGCTGCTATCCAAGCACGGGCACAACAAGCCCAGTCCGGGTCAGAAAGTTAGCCGGATTCACAATCGGTAATTGCCCCATAAGATAGTGAATATGTCTGAACGCACCCTTGTTTTAGTAAAGCCCGATGGCGTTGCACGTGGCCTAGTCGGCGAAGTCCTTGCTCGAATTGAGCGTAAGGGTTTTTCGATTGTGGCACTTGAAATGCGCACCCTTGATCGGGCAACTGCTCAGACGCATTACGGTGAGCACGAAGGTAAACCTTTCTTTGACGGCTTGGTTGATTTCATTTCTAGCGGCCCACTTGTCGCAGCTGTAATTGAGGGACATGAAGCCATCGCGCAGTGGCGCTCAATGATGGGAGCAACAAATCCGGCCAGTGCAGCTCTTGGCACAATCCGCGGAGATCTTGCAACCGAGATGCAATTGAACGTTTCTCATGGATCAGATTCACCTGAATCCGCCGCTCGCGAAATAGCCCTGTTCTTCCCGAATCTCTAGGAGTCATTATGTCCGTCCAGTCAGTATTCCCCGCGCTGGAGCGGTTGCTTCCACTAGTTCAAAAGCCAGTTCAATATGTGGGTGGCGAATTGAACGCAGTCGTAAAGCCTTGGGATGATGTCACAGTCCGCTGGGTATTGATGTACCCAGATGCTTATGAAGTTGGTATCCCTAATCAGGGCGTACAGATTTTGTACGAAGTATTAAACGAAAGAATGGACACTCTTTGCGAGCGTTCCTATGCAGTTTGGCCAGATCTTGAAAAACTAATGCGCGAGAACAACGTGCCACAATTCACACTTGAATCGCATCGCCCAGTTGGTGCTTTTGATGTGTTTGGCTTGTCGTTCGCAACCGAACTTGGTTACACAAATATGCTTACCGCCATCGACCTTGCGGGAATTCCAATTCATTCTGCAGATCGTGGTGACAATGATCCAATCGTTGTTGCAGGTGGACACGCAGCATTCAACCCTGAAGCAGTTGCTGACTTTATCGACTGTGCAGTTATGGGAGACGGCGAACAGGCTGTGCTAGCCATGACTGACATCATTGCCGACTTTAGACGAAACGGAAGCCCCGGCGGTCGTGAAGAATTACTACTTCGCCTAGCCAAGGCTGGCGTTGTATATGTACCTAAGTTTTACGATGTTGAATATCATGAAGACGGTCGCATCCGACGAGTCGCTCCAAATCAACCTGGTGTGCCATGGCGCGTAGCGAAGCACACTGTCATGAATTTAGATGAATGGCCTTATCCAAAGGCTCCGCTAGTTCCATTGGCCGAAAGTGTCCATGAGCGCATGAGCGTTGAGATTTTCCGCGGCTGCACACGCGGTTGCCGCTTTTGTCAGGCCGGCATGATTACCCGCCCAGTCCGCGAGCGCTCAAAAACAACGATCGCCGAAATGGTTAACAACGGACTTGAAAAAACTGGCTATGAAGAAATTGGCCTACTTTCACTTTCTAGCGCTGACCATAGTGAGATTGCTGAAATTGCCAAGGGGTTGGCCGATCAGTATGAAGACACTCAAACTGCATTGTCGCTTCCGAGTACTCGAGTTGATGCATTCAACATTGACCTAGCGAATGAACTGTCGCGCAACGGTCGACGTAGTGGATTAACTTTCGCTCCCGAAGGTGGCAGCGAGCGCATCCGTAAGGTCATCAACAAGATGGTGACTGAAGAGGACCTTGTGCGCACGGTTACTACCGCTTATGCAGCTGGCTGGCGCCAAGTGAAGTTGTACTTCATGTGTGGTTTGCCAACTGAAGAAGATGAAGATGTTTTACAAATTGCTCGATTGGCTCACGAGGTAATCAAGGCTGGCCGTGAGGTAACTGGTCGCAAGGACATACGTTGCACCGTTTCAATTGGTGGTTTCGTCCCTAAGCCGCACACCCCATTCCAGTGGGCCGCGCAATTAGATCACGCCACAACAGATTCCCGACTAAAGAAACTACGTGATGCAATTCGTGAAGATCGCGCCTATGCCAAGTCAATTGGTGTGCGCTATCACGATGGCAAGCCAGGAATCGTCGAAGGCTTGTTGTCCCGTGGTGATCGTCGCGTTGGTCGTGTCATTGAGCAGGTATGGCGTGATGGTGCGCGCTTTGACGGTTGGAGCGAACACTTTAGTTACGACAATTGGATGAAGGCAGCCGAAGTTGCTTTGGCCGATCTGCCAGTCGATGTCGATTGGTACACAATTCGTGAGCGTGAACTATCCGAGGTTCTACCTTGGGAT
Source organism: uncultured Actinomycetes bacterium (assembly GCA_903907835.1). Classification (GTDB taxonomy): domain Bacteria; phylum Actinomycetota; class Actinomycetes; order S36-B12; family UBA5976; genus UBA5976. Next base: position 4,677 of record CAIVPQ010000046.1, on the reverse strand, counting down.
CACTTAGATTCCGGTCTTGACAAAGAATGGCTTTGGGAAGATTGGCAAGATGCGCTCGCCGAGGTTGAGGTTGAAGACTGCCGCTGGACTCCATGTTTTGACTGTGGTGTTTGCGATCACATGGGCACTGAAATCCAAGTTGGACCAACAAACACAGTCATGTTGCCGATGCCAGTTATTCCTTCGAAAGTAACAGTTTCTAGTGAATCGTGATCCAGGTCGTGAGAACATCCCTGCAGTTCAAAAATTGCGCATTCAACACGCCAAACGTGGACCGTTGAGATTTTCTTCACATCGCGATTTCCAAAGAGCATTTGAGCGCGCACTACGCCGTGCCCATGTGCCGATGGCCTACAGCTCTGGTTTCTCTCCGCATCCCAAGATTTCCTACGCCAATGCTGCTCCTACTGGGGTAGCGAGTGAAGCAGAATATGTGGAAATTGGCGTCGTGGCACCATGTGATCCGGTCAAGTTACTGGCCGTATTAAATGATGTTTTGCCCCCTGGTCTGGATATCGTTGATGTAGTTGAAGCAGTAACCCCTGATTTTGTTGCTCGGTTAGAGGCTAGTCACTGGCAAATTGAACTTCCTGACCTGACCTTTGCTGATTTGTCGGCTGCGGTTGAAAAATTCCTTGCCCAAGACGAGGTTTTGGTTGAACGACTAACTAAATCCGGAGTCCGAACCTTCGATGCGCGACTTGCCGTAATCCGCGCAGAGGTAACAGAGGGGCCAGAGTGTGCCATACTTAGCGTAGTTGTACGACACGGAGTTCCGTCCGTACGACCGGACGATGTTCTGGCAGCTCTAACAAAAGTTGCGGACCTCGCTGCGATGGTTCCCCCAAGAATTACTCGTTTGGCGCAGGGTCCCTTGCTTGAAGATGGCTGGTCTGTAGGCGATCCTTTCGCTTTAGACCGCGTAGCCACCCAAGTGTGAGCCCGACAACGTCGCTACATAGGCTTTTGCGTCCCTCGGGGCGTGGGTGATCGCTCACCATTGCACGCGTGCAAGGTGAGTCTGATAGGAGAACGACATATATGTCGGATAACGATTTAACACAATCAAGCGAACCAACGACGGCTTCTGGCCGGCCACGCCGCCGTGCAGCAGGTAGACCTGCTGGTCCACCAGCAGATGTAGTTGCAGATAGCTCATCTGCGCAAAAGGTCACTGCGAAAAGCGATGATAAGACGCCAGTCAAGAAGGCAACTAATTCACGGCCCACTCGTGCGGCTAAAACTTCAACGGCGAAGCAAGAAGTTGCCGACATTCAGTCAGCTAGTGAATCAAATGACGACAAGCCGGTAAAGCGCCCAGCAAAGAAAGCCGCTGTCGCTGTTCCAATTTTTCAAGCACCAGCAACAACTGTTGCGCCAGCAAAACGCACGCCGGCTAAGGCAAAGGCTGAGTCAGCAAGCCAAGAAGATTCTGCTAGCGACAAGCCAGCTAATGCTCGTTCGACAAGTGCGCGCAAAAGTGCTGAAGGTACTGGAGATGGTGTAGCTAAAAAGACTGCTAACAAGCGTCCCGCTAAAAAAGCTTCAGCTCGCGATGGCGATGAATCCGCAACTGAATCAAATGAAGTTTCTAATGGCGATGACAATAACGCAGATGTTGACGGCGAAGGTGGCGATGTGCGCAACGGGCGACGCCGGTCTCGTCGCGGTGGACGTAATCGCAATAAGGGTCGCGCTGCAGGTTCAACCAATGGTGATGACGAGAATGAAGATTCAGAAAATTCGGCAGACGGCGATAACGCAGGCGCTGAGGGTGAAGAAGAGTCCACTGAGTCAACTTCAGCACGTAGCCGCAGCCGTAAGCGCACTCGCGATCGCAGCGGTGATGATGAATCAGGTTCAACTCGAGTAGAAGCAAAACGCGCTCGCCGCACTAATGACCGCAGTAATGGTCGACGACGCGCGCCAATCTTGACTGAATCAGAATTCCTGGCTCGTCGGGAAGATGTTGAGCGAGTTATGGTCGTTCGCCAGCAAGGCGCCCGCACACAAATTGCAGTACTTGAAGATGGCGTCTTGGTTGAGCACTACATCAACCAATCAAGTAGCGGCTCTCTAATTGGCAATGTTTATTTAGGTCGCGTTCAAAATGTTCTGCCAGGTATGGAAGCAGCATTCGTTGACATAGGCAAGGGTCGCAACGCAGTTCTTTATGCAGGTGAAGTCAATTGGGACACAGCTGGAACAGATGGACAACCAAAACGAATTGAAACAGCACTTAAAACTGGTGACACTGTTTTAGTTCAGGTGACCAAAGATCCCGTTGGGCAAAAGGGCGCTCGCCTGACCAGTCAGATTTCCTTACCAGGCCGCTTCTTGGTTTATGTGCCAAATCACCCGATGACTGGTATCTCTCGCAAGCTGCCAGATCGTGAACGCTCACGTTTGAAAACAATCCTGCGTCAAGTTGTTCCTGCAGATGCCGGCGTAATCGTTCGAACAGCAGCAGAGGGCGCGGCTGAAGCTGATTTACAGGTTGATGTTTCGCGTCTAGCCGCGCAATGGACAGACATCGAAGAGAAGTCAAAATCGATGAATGCTCCGGTAATGCTTTATGGTGAGCCAGATATTTCCATCAAGGTTGTTCGTGACATTTTCAATGAGGATGTTAAGAAGCTAATCGTCTCAGGTGATGATGCTTGGGATATTGTGAACCCGTATGTTACTTATGTAGCTCCAGATCTTGCAGATCGAATGGAAAAGCATGTGGGCGCCGATGATGTATTTGCTTCCTTTAGAGTCGACGAGCAATTGGCTAAAGCGCTTGATCGCAAAGTATTCCTACCTTCAGGTGGCTCACTTGTCATTGATCGCACTGAGGCAATGACTGTTGTTGATGTAAACACTGGCAAGTTCATTGGTCAAGGTGGAAATCTTGAACAGACCGTTACAAAGAATAATCTTGAGGCGGCCGAAGAAATCGTGCGCCAGTTGAGGCTGCGCGACATCGGCGGAATCATCGTGATTGACTTTATTGACATGGTGCTTGAAAGCAACCGCGATCAGGTTATCCGTCGATTGATTGAATGCCTTGGCCGAGATCGCACTAAGCATCAAGTCGCTGAAGTTACCTCACTTGGACTTGTGCAAATGACGCGCAAGCGCATTGGGGCTGGTTTGCTTGAGGTGTTTAGCGAACCATGTGATCATTGCAATGGGCGCGGGGTAGTAATTCATACTGACGGCCAGGTGCACACTCAGGCCGTTCAAGAACAGCCCAAGAGTGAAAAAACTTCTGCAGCATCGGGTAGAGGCCGTCGTGGCAAAAAATCTGCACAGGCATCCACCGCAACTGAAGAAACTAAAGATACAGCCCAAAAAACGCCTAAAAATAGGGGTAAAAAGCGAGTTGTGTTAGAAATGTTCGAGCCACCACCCCCGATTGATAGCCTCGGCTTTTAATCTCAGTTTGACCCAACCCCCCATTAATCAATAGTCTTATGAGGCTTACGCCGTAGGGATTTTCCCCATAAGCAGTGAAATCAAGGAGATACATCGTGTACGCGATCGTTCGTGCTGGTGGACGCCAGGAGAAAGTTGCCGTTGGCGACCTAATTACCGTAGACCGCGTGGTTGCAAAGCCAGGGGAAACTCTTACTTTGAAAACCCTCCTAGTAGTAGATGGCGCAAAAGTCACCTCTGCAGTTAAGGAACTCGAGGGCGTAATTGTGACTGCCGAAGTTGTTGAACACAACCGCGGTCCAAAAATCGAAATTCTTCGTTACAAGAACAAGACTGGCTACCGTCGTCGTCAAGGTCACCGTTCTGACCTAACCGATCTACGTATCGTCGCCATTGGTGATGCGCCAGTTGCTAAAAAGGCTCCTGCAAAGAAAGCGGCCGCTAAGAAGGTAGCTGCTACAGTCGAGGCTCCAGTTGAAGCCCCTGTAGTAGACGTCGTTGAAGCGGTTGAAACTACAACAACTGAGAACGAGGCATAAAAAATGGCTCATAAAAAGGGTGCCTCCAGCACCAGAAACGGTCGCGATTCCAACGCACAACGTCTAGGCGTTAAGCGATTTGGTGGCCAAGTAGTTAGCGCCGGCGAAATCATTGTTCGTCAACGCGGAACCCACTTCCACCCAGGTCTAAATGTTGGCCGAGGTGGCGATGACACATTATTTGCTTTAGCTCCAGGTGCAGTTCAGTTTGGTACTCACCGTGGCCGTCGCGTAATCAACATCGTTCCAGGGGAATAACCCGTAATAATTTTGCAAAAAAAGCGGGCCCAAGTTCGGGCCCGCTTTTTCTTTTACAATCAACTAAAGACACAAGATAAGGAGCTCTCATGGCAACATTCATTGACCGGGTAGTGCTCCATGTCCAAGGTGGAAATGGTGGACATGGCTGTTCATCTGTGCATCGCGAAAAATTTAAGCCTCTTGGTGGTCCTGATGGTGGCAACGGTGGCAACGGTGGCGATGTAATCCTTGTGGTTGATACCTCCGTGACCACGCTTATTGATTTCCATCGAATCCCTCATCGTTCAGGCGGAAATGGTCGTCCAGGTCAAGGTGATCACCGAAATGGTGCCGCGGGAGAACATTTAGAACTTCATGTTCCAGAGGGAACCGTTGTATCGCTAGCTGATGGCACCTTGCTTACCGACCTTGTGGGAGAAGGCACCCGCTTTGTAGTGGCTGGTGGCGGGCGTGG
>CAIVPQ010000045.1 GCA_903907835.1 uncultured Actinomycetes bacterium | reverse complement strand
GTAGCTGCCTCTGTCTCCTCAACCCATTCCCCGACAATCGAGTCCAACGCCGCCAGCTTCTCCGTATGCGATTCCGAAGCGGGGTCCTCAACAGGCGCTGTTTCAAAAATGTCAAACATCTGCCACCTGTCATCACGCTTCACATGCACCACATGATAGGCCACAGTCGATGGCTTTTTGTCCATCTCGGTCGTGGTCACGCTGAAGCCTTCTTCGATCGCAACCCCTTCACTCACAAGACGGATGTTTCTAACATCATTCGTCATCTTCAAACCGGGGTTCCCTGCAAAACCTTCGGTAAAGAGGCCCAGAATCGCGTCGCGACCTTCATAGATTTCGCCGTCAACCGTAACCAGCCTGGCGTCGTCGCTGAAAAAGCTGGTCAGCAATTTCGTATCCGCTTTGTTAAAAGCAGCCGTATATCGCTCAATGGATTCTGCAACAGTCTTCTGCTGATCATTCCAGACTTTGACTGATGGTGTGGACTGGCCATAACTGACCGACAAGCCAATCTGAAAAAAAACGGCCAGTAGCATCGTCCTTATGGGATTCAAATGCATTGTTTTTTACCTTTGGGTTTGTGATTCCTGTCAAAGCTCGCATCTTTACTCTGAAGTTTTGAGCCTGACGCATGATCCTGATTCCATATATTATTTATACTAAGTTTGACAAGCGGATGCCGGAAAGTTATGAAAAACTTCTTCTGCCGTCAAACGATTCGCTCATCGACATTCTCGGCCTGTTGCTCATCCGCTTCATTTCTTTACCATCGGCTGACTCCTTGGCTAAAACAGATGAAACCCTTACCAGTAAATGACTAAGAGCTGACTTTATCCTCGAGCACCGGATCTTTTTTTGAAGATATTTGAGAAATCATGATGACTTCATTCACTTTCAGGGATACATTAAGAATATAGTCCTGCTCACCTCTCCTCATTCTCTCGACACGTCTTCAGTCTCTCTCGAATCCTGAACTTCAGGATTTTGGGTCCAATGGTTTCCTCTCGTTTTGGAGAATCATCGCCATGTTGCTGAAGCCTGAACACTCTTCGACCAATCGCAAGTCTGTTATCACACAGAATATCCTACTTTCTAATCAGTTAAATTCTTTCGTCAAATCACTTGCGGAAGTCATCAAAGTGATCTGCCAGATCGCTTTTCGTGACCAAAAGTCAGGCGGCCAGAGCCATCGTAACCCTCGCCTGATCCCAATTCCAGTCGAATCGCAATCTCGCCGGCAACGTCGATCCCCTCGCTAAAGTCTGACTCCATAACAACCTCCGTTGTTTTCACCTCTCTCATTCTGAAATCTGGACCCCAGATATCAGAGTTTGTACAGATATGGTTTTCTAGACGGCTTGGTGCTAGCCCGGTTTCGGCGTAATTGACAAAACGATTGCTATCATTAACTTTAAAACCTGCAGATTGTTAGACTTATTCTAAGACTACTCCCCAATCCCTGATCCGCCACTCTGCCTTCTTCGATCACAAAAGTTAAGATGTACGGATTACTCGGACGATACCGATTTTGACGAAATTGAGGAATCTATCGATTCGAAACCGTTGGTCCTTCGGGATCCACTCGCAAACTGG
>CAIVPQ010000044.1 GCA_903907835.1 uncultured Actinomycetes bacterium | reverse complement strand
TATTGCCAGGAGAGTTAATAACTAAGGAGACAATTGATTTTCTTCAAGCCACAGCACAAGCTCCATTTGGGCACTTACGTGGTGGCTCGAGTGATGACTTAAGTACGCTGCGTGTTGTTTTGGATTAGAAATATGCCAAACATGAAGGATCGTAATCTCGAGCGTAATGAGTAGTGGTGAAGCAAAGAGAAATTCAGATTTTGAGCCACAATTGGTTTAGTTCGGTAGACTCGTAATGAGAGACATCTTCATTAATCAGAGTGTTAGATGTTCACTCAGTAATCTTTCAAGTTACCAATAGCGAAACTCAGGAGCAGTCATGGACAGCGAAAGCAAATGCCCATACCCAAGTTCAAAGCAAGCGAACGAACGTAAAGACAACCAAGACTGGTGGCCCAACCAGTTGAATCTAAAAGTCTTGCAACAGAACTCATCTTTGACCGATCCGATGGACGCGGAATTTGATTACGCCACTGAGTTTCTTAGCCTTGACCTTGACGCACTGATCCATGACATCAAGGCGCTCATGACTGATTCACAGGATTGGTGGCCTGCAGATTATGGTCATTATGGGCCATTCTTTATTCGTATGGCTTGGCATAGCGCTGGTACTTATCGCACTGCAGACGGTCGTGGTGGCGGCGGTGCTGGGCTACAGCGCTTCGCCCCGCTCAATAGCTGGCCAGACAATGTAAATCTTGATAAGGCTCGTAGATTACTTTGGCCAATCAAACAAAAGTATGGCAAGAAGATCTCTTGGGCCGACCTAATGATTCTTACTGGCAACTGTGCTCTTGAATCCATGGGTTTAAAGACCTTTGGTTTTGGTGGCGGTCGCGCTGATGTTTGGGAACCAGATGAGACTTACTGGGGTATGGAATCAGAGTGGCTTGCCGATGAAAGATACAGCGGCGAACGGGATTTAGAGAATCCACTTGCAGCTGTGCAAATGGGACTAATTTATGTCAATCCGGAAGGCCCAAATGGAAACCCAGACATTTTGGCCTCAGCAAAAGATATCCGAGAAACTTTTGCGCGCATGGCGATGGACGATGAAGAAACTGTTGCGCTAATCGCCGGCGGTCACACATTCGGTAAAGCGCATGGCGCCGCTGATCCAAGTAAGTACGTCGGACCTGAGCCTGAAGCAGCTGCAATGGAAGAAATGGGTCTTGGTTGGAAGAACTCATTTGGTTCCGGAAATGGAGCAGACACTATAAGTAGTGGACTCGAGGGTGCTTGGACACACACACCAATAACTTGGGATAACACTTACTTCGAAACATTATTCGCGCATGAATGGGTGCAGACAAAGAGTCCTGCCGGCGCGACTCAGTGGATTCCCAAGGATGGAAAAGCCTCGAATGCGGTTCCCGATGCGCATGATTCAACTCAGCGACATGCGCCAATCATGTTTACTACTGACTTGGCTTTGCGTACTGATCCGAGTTACGAGGAAATATCTCGTCGCTTCTTAAATGATCCAAGCCTATTTGCCAATGCATTTTCGCGAGCCTGGTTTAAATTGACCCATCGAGATATGGGACCTATTGCGAGGTACCTAGGTCCACTTGTTCCACATGAGGAACTGATTTGGCAAGATCGCGTTCCTACTGTGACTCACAATATTGTTGAAGCGACCGAGATTGATCTATTGAAGAGCAAATTACTTGAAAGTGGATTGTCGATTGGGCAACTTGTTTCAACAGCTTGGGCTTCGGCATCAACATTTCGTGGGACGGACAAACGAGGTGGCGCAAATGGGGCGCGAATCCGACTTGAGCCTCAGCGTGATTGGGCAGTCAATAATCCAACTGAGCTAAACAAAATTCTCACAACACTAGAGGCCATCCAAGTCGACTTCAATGCCACTCATGCTGGAGTCAATAAGAAGATTTCACTGGCTGACTTAATTGTGCTTGGTGGATGCGCTGCAATTGAACTAGCTGCTAAGAAAGCAGGGCGTGAAATTGCGGTTCCGTTTACCCCGGGACGTACAGATGCTTCACAGGAACAGACATCCGTGGATTCCTTTGCAGTCCTAGAGCCAACAGCCGATGGTTTCCGCAACTTCCTAAATGAATCTCACACCCAGCCAGCAGAATTCCTGCTCGTTGAACGGGCGTGTTTATTGACTCTGACTGCTCCTGAAATGACAGTTCTTGTTGGTGGTCTGCGCGTGCTGAGTGCCAATACCGGTAATTCGCAGATCGGAGTCTTAACCGAACAAGCTGAGGTCTTGACCAATGACTTCTTCGTTAACTTGTTGAGCATGGACATTGTCTGGGAACCAAAATCCGAGAGTGCTGATGTATTTGAAGGTCGTCCGCGTTCATCATCAACAGTGAAGTGGCTTGGAAGTAGAGCTGACTTAGTCTTTGGTTCAAACTCACAGTTGCGCGCATTGGCTGAGGTCTATGCCAGTGCTGATGCGGGCGAAAAATTCGTCAAGGATTTTGTGGCTGCTTGGAACAAGGTAATGATGTTGGATCGCTTCGATTTGGTTTAGATTAGATCATGAGTTCTTGCACTTGCGGCTAACCACAAATGCATCGACCAGGAACTGGGTACTTCGCCAATTTGTAATCACTCGAAACCAAAACAAGCGAATGATCTTCAGGAATGATTACGTGCGGGGCATTGTCGATCAGTGACTCAGCAACAAAGGCAGCAGTCAAACCATTCACATCACTAACAACACCGATTGAGAATAATGAGCGGGTTTCTTCAATCGCATCGTTAGTGCCAGCACGCAAAATAATCGAGGCTTTGGGAAATTTTGTTCGAGCAGCGACCGCAACCGCGATGTTGTCTTGTTCACTTGAGCTCATTGCTAAGAGCGCTTTGGATTTTCCTACTTGGGCTTGGCTAAGAGTTCTAATGTCGCTGGCATTACCGATTATGACGGGAATGTTTAAATCACGAGCGTATGCAACACCAGGCGCATTCTCGTTGATTTCAATTGCTACTACAGGAATTTTTAACAGTTTCAGTTCCTTACAAAGCCGAATTCCGACTTGTCCCAGTCCCGCAATAACGACATGATTTTTGCGAGGAATAACCCGACGACCAACTACGCCAACACGGCGACCGGTCAGGATATGGTTTACCACTCCTGCACCAAAAGTCGCCACAAAAAGAATGGTCAACAACATGAAGGATCCTGCTTGAAAGAATTGCCAATCTGTTTTGGGCAGGTCTGTTGCAGTCACTCCAGCAATTATTGCGGCAGCAGAGTAGAAGGCGTATGAGAATGTGTGTTCTGATTGGTGAATTACGGTATCTGTGACAAGCATTCCCAAAAGTGCAAATAGTCCTGTGAGCATCGCGCGTGATGCAGAGTCGTATGACCTTAGTTGGCCACGAGCGAAGGCTGCCAGTCGAACCGCTTTCCACTTAGCCGGCACAGTGAATGGCTTAACTGAAATCGAGTCGGACTCAACATCGAGAATTTCCCAACTTAAATCTGCTGCTGGACCAGTTCGTTTAATGGAACTCTCTGTCAGTAACGCAGAGGCAATAATTGACGAACCTGCGACATATGCAGGCGATGCAATTGAACAGTTCGGAATTGTGCGCTGCATCTCATGGCGAACACTGCGATCAAAGATAGCCACAAAAAGTCGGATACCAGGCCTGATGTGTTCAATTGTCAGCGAGTAGCGAAGCGCTTCAATATCATGGTGCAGCATGATCGCCACACCGCTAATTTCCTGGGTAAGCAGTTCGTGAAGTTCATTATCCGAGGGGTTTGCAATGTGGACTACTTTGACGCCACGATCTTGCAATGCGGCACACGCGCGTCGCCCAATGTCAGTAAATCCGATAACTAGAACTGTTTGTGTCATTTAGTGCCCTCACATATTCAGCGGCCTTCGTAAAAGAATACTGAGTCTTTGGAAAATGTTCCCCTTCTACAATGAAAATCACTGGAAATTCTTCATGCTCACACTTCTGCATAATTCAGTATTTGAAGTTATTGTCTTAAGGTGCGAGTAGCCAAGATTAAACAGGGATTTGCTCCCAAAGTTTGCCAAAGGTGTGGCCTTTTGTTTGAGTGGCGCAAAAAGTGGAGTCGTGACTGGGAATCTGTTAAGTATTGCTCGGAAAAGTGTAGGCGCAACTAATGGAACGCATCATTTATGTCCAGTTTGACCAGTTGAATGTTGCCGCTGGTGCGATGAAGTTGGCAAATAAGGCCACTGACCACATTGTGTTGGTTGAAAGCCAACGGATGCTAGCTGATCGTAAATGGCATAAACAGAGACTCTTATTCCTGCTTTCAAGTGCCAGGCATTTCGCAAAACAGCTAACCGATTCGGGTTGGGATGTCTCTTACCTTAAGTCTGCGACCACGATTGATGGTCTAGTCGAAATGAAGCAAAAGCATCCCGAATGCGAAGTTTTATGCGCAACCCCAAATTCGTTCAGGCTCAAAGAGTCGCTAGCTGATTTTGGGGTAACTTTCGTTGAAAATGATTTCTTTCTCACGTCGACGGATACTTTTACACGCTGGGCGAGTGCACAAAAAACATTTACGATGGAAAATTTCTATCGTGCACAACGCAGGCGTTTAGCAATCTTGATGGATGGAAACGAACCTGTTGGTGGGTCATGGAATTATGATGCCGAAAATCGATTGCCACCGCCTAAAGTGCACGACTGGGGACAGCCCGTCTATTTCAACTTTGACGACATTGATGAACAAGTTATCTCTGAACTTCCAGCTAATGCTTGGGGAGAAATCGACGGAAAAACTTGGGGCACTTCGCGGGCTGAGGCATTAACTCAGATGTCGCACTTCTTCACTAATCACTTTAAAGAATTTGGCCCCTTCGAAGATTCAATGCCAGGCGAGAGCTGGAGTGCTCATCACTCGTTAATTAGTCCTTATCTCAATAATGGGATGTTGTTGCCATCTGAAGTTGTTGCTGCGGCGTTAGAGCGTTATGCCCACGGTGACATCCCCATTTCTTCTTGCGAAGGTTTCATCAGACAAATAATTGGCTGGCGTGAATATATAAATGGAATGTACTGGTACCTAGGGCAGGATTACCGGGCGAACAATCAACTGCAGGCAAATCGAAAATTGTTGCCATTGTTTCATGAGCCAGATAAGACCGAAATGAACTGTGTGCGCTCTGTTATAAGCGATGTCAAAGAACGAGGCTGGACTCACCACATTCCACGACTTATGGTTCTGAGCAACTTGGCCTTGGTAACTGGTGTCTCTCCGCAAGAATTCCTGGATTGGATGCGCGAAGTTTTCATTGATGCCGCTGATTGGGTGATGGTGCCAAATGTTATTGGGATGGCTACTCACGCCGACGGGGGAGTATTAATGACTAAGCCATATGCAGCCGGTGGCGCTTACATTTCAAAGATGGGCCAATTCTGTAAAGCGTGTAAATACGATCCCAAGAAACGCACAGGTGATGATGCGTGTCCGTACACCACACTTTATTGGGACTTTCTCGATAGACACTCTGAAACCTTTGCGACCAATCATCGGATGTTTCAGCAAATGGGTGGACTGAGACGCCTGAGTAATCTGACAGAAGTTAAAGAGCGAGCTGAATTCGTTTTACAGGGTTTGAATAATGGACAAATCTAAAGCCTTTTCGAGTCCTTAATCGGTTAGTGGGACTTGTACTCTTGTGGGATGACTTCAGAGGTATTAGTAAATAAAAATCGTTGGCTCATCCTTGGCATTGTGTTAGCCGCTGAGATTATGGATCTGCTTGACTCAACGATTGTAAATGTTGCTGGACCATCTCTTGAAGAAAAGCTAAACGCGACACCTGCAGGACTCCAATGGGTTATCGGCGGATACACATTGACACTTGGAGCTGGTCTCATATTGGGTGGTCGCTTAGCTGACCGATATTCACGAAGAAACGTATTCTTGGCAGGGTTGGCGAGCTTCACACTTAGTTCGTTGCTATGCGCCTTGTCACCAAGTATCGAGGCTCTCATTGCATTCCGCTTAATTCAAGGTTTTGCCGGAGCAATGGTGCTTCCACATGTAATTGGATTTATCCGCGATGTCTTCCCGCCCGAAGAACTAGGTAAAGCATTTGCAATCTTCGGGCCAGTATTTGGACTCGGCGGAATACTCGGGCCCATCATTGGGGGATTTCTAATCGATGGCGATATCGCATCCACTGGGTGGCGTGCAGTATTTCTGGTGAACATTCCAATTGGAATCATTATTTTCGGGTTAGCTTGGAAATATCTGCCAAGGCGAGATCCAGATCATTCAATAAAAATTGATGTAATGGGTAGCTTATTGATCATCGTTTCCTCTGGCCTATTGCTATTGCCATTAATTCAAGGCCAGGAAGCAGGTTGGCCACTATGGACATTCGCATCACTGGCGGCTTCGCTGGTTGGCTTTGGAGTTTTCACAATTCAACAGCGATGGGTTATTTCTCGAAACAAGACGCCTCTGGTTGACCCTGACATTTTCAAAGCACGCACATATAACTTAGGTCTTGCTGGAATTTTCATTTTCTTCGCTGGCTTCACTGGCATCTATTTGATCATCACGCTATTTCTTCAAATCGGACAGGGATATTCAGCTAGTGGCGCAGGGATCGCAAACATCGCTATTGCGCTAGGTACGGCAATCGGTGGAGCACTAAGCGGCGCAGTTCTTGCCGATAAATTTGGAACTCGTGTGCTTCAAATCGGAGCGGTGGCACAAATCACTGGCGCAATCTTGCTCTTCACTGCGCTCCCAAATATGGCGTCATATGACTTCTGGCACATCGTTCCTGGAATGGTAGTTTCGGGTTTTGGTACCGGATTGGTAGTGGCCGCACTCTTTGATGCGATTCTAGTTTCCATTAAGGATGAGTTAGTTGGCTCTGCCTCTGGGGTACTTTCATCCGTTCAGTCGATTGGCTCGTCTGTGGGTGTGGCAATTTTTGGAACGTTGTTCTTCAATCAAGTAACAACCGGTCAGGTTGATAAAGGCTTTAGAGATGCACTGCTTCTTCAAATTGGATTGGTTACTTTATTCTTCCTGCTTACTTTGCTGCTACCAAAGAAATCAAAGGTCATTTCTGAATTTGCGCACTAGTAGTCCATTTTGAATTGTTGTAGTTTTGTTGTCTTGTTGGATGTTTCGCAGCATTAGATTCAAATCTGAATACGCGAATAATCTCGAATCTTGGCCAAGGGTTATCTCAGTGTCGTAATCGAGAATCAGAATGGCAAGCCTGCGTTCTACCTCGAAGCCAGTGTCGACGTGAACCTCTTCGACCTAATCACTGGGTCAGGTACTTTCATTATCACTGACTGCTCATTAAAAGATTGTGAAGATGTCGGGACGACTTTAAATGTGGTCGATTTCAAGAAGACCCGTGCTCACATCGACGCCAACATCAACTTTTTCGGATTCAAGATGGGCCTTGTTGGTGACTTTGACCCTTCATGGGGCTTCTCCATAACCTGTTGGGGTGAGGTGCATGTCGAGAAATACGACCGTGCATTAAGCACTGACTGGTGGGTAATGTTCGACGGCCGATTCTCAATCACCGTGACGAATCTTGCACCGTACGTGATTGCCTCCGCCTCGTTTGAAGTCGAAATCCTGTACCAGAACGAACTTATGAATCAGCGGAGAGTTTTCGCCAGGGTCGGCTGTGGTTTCGATACCAATCCATTCACTTTCTGGGTAAAAGCCGGAGCAATTACCATCAGACTTTAGTCACGGGTAAGCCTCGAACCCACAACATCCAGACCATCAATCAGCCCTAGCTATTAGTCCTAAAGCAATCAGCGCATGACCTGTGGATAGCTTCTCAAGCAGTTGACCCACAAATCGTATTGTTTTCGAATGCCTTTCAACGAAATCACCTCCGCGATTCTCCTTGACCATTATTTATGTGGCGCATAATATGTCAGCGAAGGTAGTTCGCTTTTCTCAGTCGGCGCGTAAGCATCGAATTGGCAAGGCGCACGTGCTTCATGTTCTTGATAGTCAAGATCCAATCACTGTTCAGCGAATTGGACTTGATTCGCCAAGGATGATTTGGATTGGGAAAGATTCTCGCGGGTTGGAACTTGAAGTAGTGGGACTCGATCTGCCTGAATATCTTTTGATCATTCATGTCATGCCGACATCTTTTAGGAGGAGGTAGCAATGGCCAGTTCTGCCAAGAAGTATGTCTTGGGTAAAGATATCGATTTAGATCGCGAAGTGGTGCGTGATGCGCGGGGTCGCCGGATCTCGAGCAAGCGTGCTGATAAAATCGCGGAAGAAGTAATCGTTCAGGTTGTCGGCCGTCCCTCATTAACTGGACCAGCGAAAGTGTCGCCTGAAGTCAAGGCTCGAGTGCCGGAGAAACTAAAAATAGCGCTAGAGCGTGAAGCTAAGCGCCAGGGACAAACACCGTCCGCACTGATTCGTCAGGCGCTGGAGGATTTCCTGGACACAGCCTGAGATTCGGTGGAGCGGGTACGCCTCGAACCCGCAAACCACAAATTCTGTTTGAAGATTTGAATTTCAGAAATCTGTTTAGACACCAAGAACATTCGCCTAAATCTTTGGCTTGAATTCACCTAAAGAATCTGTATTACGAAAGCCATACATCACCAATAGAAAAGTCTTAGTGTGTAAGTAGTTACCTAAGTTAGGTCACGTACTGTCCCTAAATAAGAGAAGAGTTTAATCATGGATTTCATTCTTTGGATCTTGGCGGTTGTGCTGGTGGTTGCTGGTATTTCTAAAATTGTTAAGGGCGACATGCTACTCGGCATAGTTTTTATAGTTGTTGGCCTTCTCATTGGTCCGGGCGGAACAAG
>CAIVPQ010000043.1 GCA_903907835.1 uncultured Actinomycetes bacterium | reverse complement strand
TTGCGTGACTGGGCATATCGAAGTTGGATTCCACTTGACCTAGCCGCCATGCATGAAGCCAGCCAAGCTCTACTCGGGTTACATGACTTCGCTGCATTTTGTCGCAAACGCGAGGGCTCCACAACCATCCGGACTTTGACACGATTTGATTGGCATGAAACCGATGAAGGTATTTTTCAAGCCGATTTATCCGCAGATGCCTTTTGCTATTCCATGGTGCGTGCTTTAGTCGGCGCAATAATTTCTATCGGCGAAGGTAAAAGAGATAAAGAGTGGCTCGTTCGTTATCTTGAAGGAAGAACTCGTGAGCCAGCAGTTTTTGCAGCTCCGGCACATGGTTTGGTTTTCCAAAGCGTCGAGTATCCACCAGAATCAGAATTTGTCGAGCGCATTTCACAAACCTTACGAATGAGGCCACCACATGGGACACATTGATGTTGCCCATGTGACACATACTTTGCCTGATGGCCGTGTGTTGTTAAGTGATGTCTCTTTTCGAGTTGGTGAAGGTACGGTAACGGCTCTCATTGGCGCAAATGGGGCTGGAAAAACCACTCTGTTGCGCATGATTGCCAAAGACATTGATCCGCAAGAGGGCACTATTGTGCGTGCTGGCGGCCTTGGCGTGATGCGGCAATTCGTCGGGCATATGAGCCAAGGAAGTGTGCGTGATTTACTTCTTACGGTTGCTCCGTCGCGAGTTGTTGAAGTTGCAAACCGGATTGACGCCGCTGAACTTTCCTTGATGGAGGAAGATAGCGAAGCCAATCAAATGAAGTATGCCCAAGCAATTTCAGACTGGTCTGATGTTGGTGGTTACGAACTAGAAGTTGTTTGGGATGTGTGCACGAGTAAGGCACTCCAGTTGCCATTCGAGCAGGCCCAACATCGAAGCGCTGGGACTCTCTCTGGTGGTGAACAAAAACGACTTGTCCTTGAGGCTCTCTTGCGTGGACCTGAACAAGTTCTCCTCTTGGATGAACCAGATAACTATCTTGATGTCCCGGGTAAGTTGTGGCTCGAATCGCAATTGAAAGAAACTTCAAAAACAATTTTGTTCGTTAGTCATGATCGAGAATTGCTATCAAATGCGGCAACGAACATCGTGACTCTAGAACTTGGTGTTGCAGGAAACACGGTGTGGATGCACGGTGGTGGCTTTGCGACTTACATTGACGCTCGCGCAGATAGGTTCGCCCGCTTTGAAGAATTAAAACGTCGATGGGATGAAGAGCACCAAAAAATTAAAGACCTTGTGCAGATGTATGCGATCAAGGCCAAGTTCAATGACGGCCTAGCATCTCGGTTGCAGGCTGCTCGTACCCGGTTACGAATGTTTGAAGAAAAAGGTCCGCCCCAAGCCGTACCAATTGAGCAAAATGTCAAGATGCGATTGCAGGGTGGTCGCACGGGCAAGCGAGCGGTTGTCTGCGAGGGCCTAGAACTTACCGGGCTGGTAAAACCATTCGATTTGGAAATATGGTTCGGTGAACGCATTGCTGTGCTCGGTGCAAATGGTTCAGGCAAGAGTCACTTCCTACGTTTACTTGCCACCGGTGGTTCTGATCCGGAGTTGGAGCATTTGCCAGTTAGTGAAGTTTCAATTGAACCCGTGAATCACCAAGGGGTCGCCAAACTGGGCGCCAGAGTTCGACCTGGTTGGTTTGCGCAAACTCATCATCATCCTGAATTAGTTGGAAAGTCATTGCTTGACATATTGCATCGTGGTGATGAGCATCGTGCTGGAATGCAACGTGATCCTGCCGCTCGCGCACTGGATCGTTACGGTTTAGCGCACGCAAGTGAACAAGTATTCGACTTACTATCTGGTGGACAACAAGCTCGGTTCCAGATTCTGTTGCTGGAACTATCAGGCGCAACTTTGCTGCTCTTGGATGAGCCCACTGACAACCTAGATTTAGAGTCCGCAGAAGCACTTGAAAAAGGACTTGAGTCATTTGTGGGCACTGTGCTGGCAGTGACTCATGACCGCTGGTTTGCTCGGTCATTTGATCGCTTCGTAGTATTTGGCCATGACGCCACTGTTAGAGAATCGCCAGAACCCGTCTGGGATGAAACCCGAGCGAAGAGGTAGGAAATTATCGTGATCATGGAAACCGCAACAATCGAAATTCTCGATGGTAAGGCGACTGAATTCGAAGCAGCACTCGAAGTCGCCAAATTAGTTTTAGCTCAAGCTGTTGGATTTAATGTTTTGCATGTTCATCGGGGTATCGAGCGACCAAATGTTTACATGTTGGCAATTGGGTGGGACACCTTAGAAGATCACACCGTCGGATTTCGTGAATCCGAACTGTTCGTCCAGTGGCGCGAATTAATTGGCCCATTTTTTGCTAACCCACCAGTTGTTGAGCATTGGCACCTTTTCTAGAGTCCCCGTCCGCAAAAAATCAAGAAAAATCTAAAAAATCCTAAAAAACTTGCTGTGAGATACAAGGGCAATTCGGGCTGTTTTGACCCAATGCCCTTATTAACGGTACTCTTTGAGTTCGCGAGTGCTTGGAAATGAGCACCGTAGCCCAACTGGGCAACCACCGGCAATAACAAAAGAAGGCTGACTGTGCGCACGTATTCTCCAAAGCCAGGCGATGCAAATCGCGAATGGTATGTAATTGATGCAACTGACGTTGTACTTGGCCGTTTGGCGTCGCAGATTGCTGTGCTTTTGCGCGGCAAGCACAAGCCAACATTTGCTCCGCATGCAGACATGGGTGACTTTGTCATCGTCATCAATGCAGACAAGGTTGCTCTTACTGGCCAGAAGCTAAGCCAGAAGATGGATTACCGTCACTCTGGTTTCCCAGGTGGCTTGCGCGCAACTAGCTACACCGAGTTGCTAGCGTCAAACCCACGTCGCGCCGTTGAAAAGGCTGTCAAGGGAATGTTGCCGCACAACAAGTTGAGCAACGCTCAGATCACAAAGCTCAAGGTCTACGCAGGCGACAAGCACCCACATGCTGCTCAGAGCCCAAAGACTTTTGAAATTACTCAGGTCGCGCAGTAAGCGCCACACAAACAAGATTTTTCTCGAAAGGAATCAGTGGCGACATGACGCAGACCCCAGAACTAGAAGTAACTGAAGACGTAATTGCCGGCGACGAAGAGGTATTGACTGAATACACCTCCGAGACACCAGCACCAGCTGTCCGCGAACCACGTAAGGCGCCAGAAACCCCAGGCGCTGCAACTGGTCGTCGCAAGGAAGCAGTAGCGCGTGTTCGTATCGTTCCTGGCACAGGCAACTGGGTCATTAATGGTCGCACCATCGAAGATTACTTCCCTAACAAGGTTCATCAGCAACTAGTTAACGAGCCTTTCAAGACTCTTAACTACGAAGGTGCTTACGATGTAATCGCGCGCATCGATGGTGGCGGCATCTCGGGTCAGGCTGGCGCGTTGCGTCTTGGCATTGCTCGTTGCCTAAACGCCATTGACGAAGAGGGTAACCGCCCAGACCTTAAGAAGGCTGGTTTCCTAACTCGCGATGCGCGAATCAAGGAACGTAAGAAGTACGGTCTTAAGAAGGCACGTAAGGCGCCTCAATACTCCAAGCGTTAATCACATGTCATCTCGCCTTTTTGGCACAGATGGCGTTCGTGGCTTAGCTAACGGTCTGTTGACTGCAAAGTTAGCAACAGCGCTAGGTATCGCCGCGGCCAATGTGCTCGGGCGTGAATCTTCATCTGAAGAAAACAAACGCGCGCGCGTGATTGTTGGACGGGACCCACGAGCAAGTGGAGAATTCCTGCAGGCTGCGATAAGCGCTGGCCTTGCTAGCGCTGGGGTAGATGTTATTGATGTTGGCGTTGTGCCGACTCCAGCAGTTGCTTTCTTAACTGACGCTACGGATGCTGCTTTCGGGGTAATGATTTCTGCGAGCCACAATGCGATGCCAGATAACGGTATTAAATTTTTTGCTCGCGGTGGCGTAAAACTTAGCGACACGGATGAAGACGCGATTGAGAATGCACTTTCCGATGTGATTGTGCTTCCTACCGGCAGTGATGTTGGCCGAATAAGAACAGATGAAAATCTGCTTAATCTTTATTTAGATCACCTAAATAATTCGATCTCCCAAAAACTTGACGGCATCACCGTAGTAATCGACGGAGCAAATGGTTCAGCAAGTGTCTTAGGTCCAGAAGCCTTGCGTAGAGCTGGCGCTCGCGTTATCGCAATTAATTGTGAACCTGATGGTTTGAACATCAATGAGAATTGTGGATCCACACACATGCAAGGTTTACAGGCTGCAGTTGTTGAGCATGGAGCTGACTTGGGCATTGCCAATGATGGTGATGCTGATCGCTGTTTAGCAGTTGATGCGAATGGCGAGTTTGTAGATGGCGATCAAATCTTGGCTATCTTGGCCAACGGTCGTAAACAACGAAATGAATTAGTAGGCAACACGGTCGTGGCGACCGTTATGTCAAACCTTGGTTTTAATTTGGCAATGGCAGAACTTGAGATTGATGTCATCTCTGCAGCTGTTGGTGATCGTTATGTACTCGAAGAAATGAATACCAATGGGTTCACTATTGGTGGCGAACAAAGTGGACACGTAATCCTGCGCGAATTTGCCACAACCGGCGATGGCGTACTCACTGCGCTGCACTTGATTTCAGAAATGAGGGCACAAGGAAAAACTCTTGCCGAATTGGCCGCGATTATGCGTCGTCTACCACAAGTTCTCATTAATGTAAGCGGAGTCGATAAAGCAGCAATAAATATGCCTGAAGTACTTGCCGCATTAGATGCTATCCAAACTGAACTAGGAACTACTGGTCGTGTTCTTTTGCGTTCTAGCGGGACAGAGGCACTCATTCGGGTAATGATTGAGGCACAGACCCACGAACAAGCTCAAAGCACAGCACAAGCACTGGCTGAAGTTGTCCGTGTTCACTGCTCACTTGGCTAAACCTTAGGATTGTTCTCATGTGTGGAATCGTTGGCTATGTCGGACCTCGCCAAGCGTTAGAAGTCGTAGTCGATGGCCTGCGACGTCTTGAATACCGCGGATATGATTCGGCAGGAATCGCTGTGGTCAACCAAGGCAAAATTGAATCCCGTAAAAAAGCTGGCAAATTAGCTAATCTTGAAGACGAACTTAGCTCAGAGCCAATGAGCATGTCATCAACTGGCATAGGTCACACTCGCTGGGCAACGCATGGCGCACCCAATGATGTAAACGCCCATCCGCACCTTAGCGAAGATGGCAGCATTGCAGTAATTCACAACGGCATCATTGAAAACTTTGCAACTCTTCGCGATGAATTAAGGTCTCAAGGCGTTGAACTCCTCAGCCAGACTGACACGGAGATTGTCGCTCATCTTCTTTCCGCACAGATGAAGGTTTCGGAAAATCTCCCTGATGCACTCCGCCAAGTAGCTCAGAGATTGACTGGCGCTTTCACGTTGGTTGTTGTTCATGCCGATAGCCCCGATCTAGTGGTTGCAGCTCGTCGCAATTCGCCACTCGTCGTAGGCCGCGGTGATGGTGAAAACTTCCTAGCCTCAGATGTGGCAGCCTTTATTTCCTTCACTCGTAATGCAATTGAATTGGGTCAAGACCAAGTTGTTGTATTAACTCCCCAAGATGTTCTCGTAACAGATTTCTTTGGTAACCATGTCGATGTTTTGGAATACGAAGTCACCTGGGATGCCGCAGCTGCCGAAAAGGGTGGCTTTGATCTATTCATGCTTAAGGAAATTGCGGAACAACCGAAAGCAGTTGCCGATACTTTACTTGGGCGCATAGATGATTCTGGCACAGTAACTCTCGATGGCCTTGAACTCGAACCTGAGTATTTAGCCTCAATCGACAAAATTGTGATTGTCGCCTGTGGCACCGCATACCACTCGGGAATGATTGCCAAATATGCAATTGAACACTGGACCCGCATAGCTTGTGAAGTAGAACTTGCAAGTGAATTCAGATACCGCGATCCGATTCTGCGACCAAGCACACTTGTAATTGCAATATCGCAATCCGGTGAGACCATGGACACCTTGATGGCTATGCGTTATGCCCGGGAGCAGGGCGCAAAGGTTTTGGCAATCTGCAACTCGAATGGGTCAACAATTCCTCGCGAAAGCGATGCCGTTATTTACACTCATGCTGGTCCAGAGATCGCTGTTGCATCAACTAAGGCATTTTTAACACAGATCGTCGCTTGCTATCTGTTTGCCATGTTCATGGCGCAATCTCGTGGTGGAGTGGATAAGGCAGCTGCTCGTGAAATTGCACTAGAACTTGCCACTATGGCCCACAAGATTGATTTGGTCTTAGACACTGTCGTTGGGGTTCGAGAAATTGCCAAGGAATTGGTTGATGCTAATTCCGTCCTATTCTTAGGGCGCAGCGTAGGTTTTCCTGTTGCCCTCGAAGGCGCATTGAAACTAAAGGAGCTTGCATACATGCACGCCGAAGGTTTTGCTGCCGGCGAATTGAAGCATGGCCCAATTGCGCTAATTGAAGACGGGCTTCCAGTTTTTGTTGTCGTACCTCCGCCGACTGATGAACTCCACGACAAGATTGTGTCGAATATTCAAGAAGTGCGTGCCCGTGGTGCAAAAACTATCGTTCTGGCCGAAGAAGGCGATAGTTCCATTGACGAATTTGCCGATCACATTATTCGCTTACCTAAGTGCCCTGCACTTTTGCAGCCACTGGTTGCAACTGTTCCACTACAGGTTTTTTCATGTGAAATGGCAACCCTCAAGGGCTTTGATGTGGACCAACCACGTAATCTAGCCAAGAGTGTCACAGTCGAATAGTTAGATGTCTGTGGCTGGTACTCGACCGTATCCAGCAAGATTCTTCTTGTACCAATCCTGAGTTAGATCGCTGATTGTCACATCACGTCTTGGGTTAGCTGCATCCAACATTTTGTCATTACCGATGTACATACCAACATGTTTAGCTCCGCTTGGACCAAAAAATACCAAGTCACCTGGTTGCAGATCTTCATATTGGATTCGAACAGTTGCTTGAAATTGTTGACCCGAGATTCTCGGTAGAGTCACCCCGACCGCTTGCCATGCTGCCTGGATTAACCCTGAGCAGTCATACACATCTGGTCCAACGCCGCCAAGCACATATGGTTTTCCTAAACTTGCTCGCATGAATTTCAAAGCACCAAAAGCATATTGTGTAATCGGTGGCACTGGAACTACTTCGGGCGTCGCAGATGGCAGGGGAGTCGGGCTTGGATTTACTGTTTGCTTTGCTGGCGCTTTTTTTGAAATTGGTTTGGCATTAATCTTTTTCCCAGCCTTGATTGCTGGGTCTTTAGTGGCCTGCACCGAGGGAGTTGGTTTTGGACTTTTAATGACAGTTGTGATTGAGTGAGCTGGCTCTTTTGCTGAAGTGTGCGTAATTACCCCAAACGGCAGTACCGCGCTAAGTAGCGAGGCGGCAAGCAATTTTCGACGCATTTGATTCACCTTTGGGGAAGAGGTGGCGCTAATGCCGTTACGCTCTAGCGCTCTTTGCTACATTTTAGCGCGCAACTTGAGCAATATTGGTTAGCAACAGCCCGTCTACAATCGGGCAAAATTGCAATCTAACTTGGCTAATCCTGTGTTGCAGGGCAAAGTTGAGGTATGTCCATAGTTGGTATCGGCGTAGATGTCGTAGATTTAGCCCGTTTTGAGGCAGTTGTGGCCCGAACTCCAGCAATTCTCGAACGCCTTTTCACACCTCTTGAACAATTTGGTGCAAGTGGTCATCAACTTCCTTTAGTTTCCTTAGCGGGTCGTTTCGCTGTTAAAGAAGCGGTGGCCAAGGCGCTAGGCGCGCCGGCTGGCATGGAATTTCACGATTGCCAAGTCAGTCATGGCGGGAAGCCCACGATTAACATCACTGGCACGGTGGCAAAGGTGGCAGATAGTTTGGGCGTCACAAATTGGCATGTATCAATTAGTCATGACGGGCCCGTTGCCGTGGCCTATGTGGTGGCTGAGGCTCGGGCTTAATGCGTCCAGTTCTATTCCGTGAACAGGTTACCCAATCTGAAGAAGATTGGTACCGAGTCGCTGGGGCGGAAAATAATTTTGAATTGATGCATCGCGCAGCATTCGGTATCGCAAGCAGCGTTGTATCGATTTTGAAAAGCACTTACGGCTACAGTGCTGGATCAACAGTTCTTTTACTTGTAGGTCCGGGTAACAATGGTGGTGATGCGCTTTGGGCTGGATCGCTACTAGTGAACCGCGGCATTTCAGTTAAGGCAATGTTGACTCACCCTGCGGTACATGAGTTTGCATTCGCGAGATTTGCTAAAGCTGGCGGACAAACAATTGACTTGAATGAACTAAGTGGGATAAATCCGCATGTGATCCTCGACGGAATTCACGGATTGGGATTTCATGGTGAATTGGATTTCGCCACAGTGGCGTTGATTAATCAGGTCTCTGAACTTGCGCCCATTGTGGCGATTGATCTACCTTCGGGGCTAGTGTGCGACTCAGGTGTTGTAGCAGCTGGCGCAGTTCAGGCCAAAGTCACTTTGACTATTGGGGCACTTAAGCCTGGATTGCTTACCGGTGATGGAAAATCACACGCTGGCATCATCAAAATTATTGACATTGGAATTAATTATTCAACTGATTCAAACAACATCATTGACATGACTGATCTAGCTGCCGTGTATCAAGGTGAAGAATCTGGTAGTCATAAATATTCTCATGGCGTGGTCTCTGTTATTGCTGGCTCAGCGCGTTACCCGGGGGCAGGGGTCCTGAGTGTTGGTGGAGCCAGAGCAAGTGGTGTTGGTTTAGTGCGTGTATCTGGCCAGGCCCAAAATTTTGTCTGTCAAACGTATCCCGATGTTGTGCCAAGTGAATCACTTGAGAAAGTGACTGGCTCAGTTATTGGCCCAGGAGATTCATCAACTCTCGAGGAATTGGTATCTCACTTAGAAAATGAAATTCCTATTGTCATTGATGCTGGCGCACTAGCGTTTGTAACTGATCAGCGAGTGAGCGCTTCGTTGTTGGAAAGGCATAAAAAAGGTCTCACTACTGTTCTAACTCCCCACGATGGTGAAAGTTTACGACTGGGATTTTCTGAGGCAGACAGAATTAGGCGAGCAATAGCGATGGCACAAAAATTTAATTGCATTATCGTTCTCAAAGGTCCTGGAACAGTGATCGCAGATTCAAGCGGGCGATTATTTATTGACACCTTTGGGACAAGCGCCTTGGCAACAGCTGGCACGGGCGATGTCTTAAGCGGACTTATCGCAGGCACACTTGCGAGTCATCCCAATCAAGAGCCACTGATGCTTGTTGCCAGCGCTGTTGGTCTGCATGGTCTTGCTGGTCGAATCGCAGGACCGACATGCACTGCGGCCAAATTGCCCGAGTTTCTAGTCCAGGCTCGTGCACAAGTGTTAGATACGCAAGAATAGAGCCTGTGATCCAACCGCATTTAACTTCAGTTGTCGACCTCGGCGCGCTTAGCCGAAATGTCGCAACTATTAAAAGCCATGTTGCAGGCCCAGAAGTTATGGCTGTAGTCAAGGCCGATGGATACGGTCACGGTTTACTCGCCTCAGCACGTGCCTCCATCGCTGGTGGAGCAAGTTGGTTGGGTGTCGCCCTTATTCAAGAAGCCTTAGAAATTCGGCAAGCCAACATTGATACCCGAATCCTGGCTTGGTTGTTTACTCCACAAGATCAACTTGTGCAGGCAATCAAAGCCGACATTGATTTAGCAGTAAATAGTGTTTGGTCCGTTGAGCAGATTGCGCAAGCCGCTAAGCAAGCAGGACAAATTGCTCGGGTGCATATCAAGATTGACACTGGGCTAAGTCGCAATGGTGTTCTCACAACGGATCTTGCCGAAGTTTTGCGAGCAATCTCTTCTCCAGTTAATTCGGCAAACCTAAATGTCACTGGCGTAATGTCGCACTTTGCGTATGCTGATGAGCCGAATCATCCAACAGTGGCAAAACAACTTGATGAGTTCACCCAAGCCGTTGATTTAGTCCGCGCAAGTGGCTTTGAACCTGAAGTCATTCACTTGGCAAACTCAGCTGCAATTTTTGGATTACCGCAAACGCACTTCAATCTTGTGCGACCTGGTTTGACTATCTATGGAGTCTCACCAACTCCCCATTTGGGCTCATCCGCGGAACTTGGAATCACGCCAGTTATGTCCTTGCGTGCGCCTATCGCACTTGTTAAAGACTTACCTGCTGGTTCTGGAATCTCGTATGCCCACCAGTACGTAACCGAAAAAGCGACTCGTGTTGCATTGATTCCCGCTGGATATTCAGATGGCATTCCACGAGCTGGATCAAATGTAGGACCAGTTCTTATCGCTGGGAGCTTACTCAAAATCGCAGGTCGTGTATGCATGGATCAGTTTGTCCTTGATGTAGGCGATTTACCCGTAAGCATTGGTGATGAAGTTGTGATCTTTGGAGATCCAGCCAAGGGCGAACCAAGTGTTGATGATTGGGCCACGGCTACAAACACAATTAATTATGAGATTCTCACTCGACTTGGACCGCGGATTAATCGAACATTTGTAAATGAATCACGATAAAAATGGATTTTTCAATTGCTACTAGTGAACAGATGCATGCCTTAGGAAAACGAATAGGCCAAATTCTGGTAGCGCGTGATGTGATTTGTCTGGATGGCCCACTTGGTGCAGGCAAAACAACATTTACCCAAGGACTTGCTGAAGGCTTGGGCGTCTTAGGTCTGGTGACCAGTCCAACTTATGTAGTCTCACGCGTACACAAACCAGCAACATCTGGACTCACCCTCGTACACGTTGATGCCTATCGGTTGGCTGATGCAAGAGACCTAGAAGATCTCGATTTAGCTCAACATGGCGATTTTGTTTTGGTCATGGAGTGGGGAAAATCTTTTGCTGACGAACTCGGTGATGAGTGGTTATTAATTGAGATTGACCGAGGTAGTGACGCGCTTGACGAATCTGATCCTGCGGGCGGAGAACGTAAAGTAACTATGACTGGGCATGGACCTCGCTGGTCAAACTTGGATCAGTTGTTGAGTACCTCATGAATATTCTGGCAATAGATACATCTGTAGGCATCACGGTTGCAGTACTACGCGTTGATGGTCAAATTTTTGAGGCGTCACTTGATTCACATGGAATTCAGGGTGAGCTAACCGCAACATTAGTTCATCAAGTTTTGCAACAAGCAGGATTAACACCTAGTCAGGTAACTGATGTGGTTTGTGGAGTAGGTCCGGGTCCTTTTACCGGATTACGTGTTGGAATTGCGACCGCTGAGGTATTCGCCTATGCCTTGGGCATTGAGATACATGCCATCTGCTCGTTAGACGCGATTGCATATGATTTTGGTTCAGCCTGTGTTGCTGTAACAAACGCCCGACGCAAGGAATTGTATTGGGCAAAATACGGCAATACTCGTGATTCACAACCTCAGGTCAATTTGCCAGCCGACATTCCATCAACCCATCTACCTTTTGTTGGACCTGGTGTGGAGTTGTATCCAGAGATTATTTCGGGCACCAACGTTCCTTTACGAGCCGGCGCTCTCGCTGAGATTTTTGCCGGCGGACAGGCTCAACTCGTGCCATTAGAGCCGATGTACTTACGCAAACCCGATGCACAAGAGCCCGGAATTCGAAAGCCAGTTTTGTGATGAGTGAATCTGTTGTCGAAAATCTGGTACTACGCCCAATGCTCTGGTGGGACATCCCAATTGTCGAAAAAATTGAACAAGAACTGTTTCCGGTTGATCCTTGGACCGCAGAGTTATTCTGGGCGGAACTTGCCCAGGTTCCAGAGAC
>CAIVPQ010000042.1 GCA_903907835.1 uncultured Actinomycetes bacterium | reverse complement strand
CAACGTCGAGGTGATCCATCCCTTCCTGAACTCACAGTTGATCAAATTCGCCAACAACTCAAACTCTCCGTAGATAGAGTCATGACTGAAGGATCGGTGTATGACCCCGAGTTAGCGGCGCTTGCCATCAAGCAAGCAAGCGGCGACTTGATAGAAGCCATTTTTTTATTACGCGCTTATCGTGCCACCCTTCCGCGCTTAGGTAATACCTGTGCCATTGACACATCACGCATGCAGCTTATGCGAAGAATATCTGCCACTTTCAAAGATTTACCTGGCGGACAAGTTCTGGGGCCAACCTATGACTACACGCAGCGTTTACTTGATTTCACCTTGATGGCTAACGCACAAACAGGAGACAGTCACCAATCTCAAACTACAGAGAACACATTAGGGCCTCTTGAACAAGAGTCAGTTCCACGAGTTATAGATCTTCTTAATCAAGAAAATTTAATCGAAACATTTGAATGCCCCAAAGATGATCCATTACCAAAAGATTTAACGCGTGAACCCCTTCGCTTCCCAGCAGACCGCGCTACACGTTTACAGAATATTGCGCGTGGTGATGAGGGATTCTTGTTAGCAATGGCTTATTCCACCCAACGCGGCTATTCGCACAGCCACCCATTTGTTGGCGAAGTGCGCTTAGGCGAAGTAGCCATTGAGATTGAACCCGAAGAATTAGGTTTTGCTATTTCCATTGGAGATATTGCAATAACTGAGTGTGAAATGGTCAACCAGTTTGCTGGTAGCAAAACGGAACCGCCAAAGTTCACAAGGGGTTATGGATTAGCCTTTGGCCATAGTGAACGCAAAGCTATGGCGATGAGTTTGGTAGATCGCGCCTTGCGTGCTGAAGAATTGGGCGAGACTATTGAGTCACCTGCGCAAATGCAAGAGTTCGTTCTTTCTCATAGCGACAGCCTTGAAGCTTCTGGCTTTGTACAGCACCTAAAGCTGCCACATTACGTGGACTTCCAGTCTGAGTTGGAGTTAGTGAGAAAGATGCGCGCTAACCAATCTGGTGCAGATGCAGCCGATAGTCTCGATAACAAGTCGCAGGATCCCTCATGAATAACGCGCAAAAGCTGCCTGCCCAAGATTCTGCCCCCGAGGTGAATTTTGCGTACCTTGATGAGCGCACCAAGCGCATGATTCGTCGCGCCATACTCAAAGCAGTCGCAATACCCGGCTATCAGGTTCCGTTTGGTTCGCGTGAAATGCCGCTTCCTTATGGCTGGGGAACAGGCGGAATACAAGTTACGGCCTCCGTGATTGGTCCCAAGGACACTCTCAAAGTGATAGACCAAGGTTCTGACGATACGGTCAATGCTGTCAATATTCGCCGCTTTTTCGAGCGCACAGCAGGCGTGCAAACGACTACTCGAACACATGAAGCGACGCTCATACAAACCCGTCACCGCATTCCTGAGAAGCCTTTGGTCGAAGGTCAAATAATTGTTTTTCAAGTGCCTGTACCCGAACCAATGCAGCGCTTAGAGCCGCGAGAGACTGAGACGCGCACCTTGCACGGATTGGCTGAATACGGACTTATGCACGTCAAACTGTATGAAGATATCGCACGTTACGGCCACATTGCCACGACCTACGACTATCCCGTGTTAGTCAATAAACGCTACATCATGTCACCCTCACCTAACCCGAAGTTTGACAACCCCAAAATGCATATGAACCCTGCTCTGCAATTATTTGGGGCAGGTCGCGAAAAACGCATCTACGCTGTACCGCCCTACACCGCAGTAGAAAGTTTGGCATTTGAAGACCATCCGTTTGAGATTCAAAAATGGAATACGGCTTGTGCGCAATGCGGATCGACGGAATCTTTTTTAGATGAAATCATTACCGATGACGCGGGTGGGCGTTTGCATGTCTGCTCAGACTCCGACTACTGCCAAACAAGACTCGATCAACAGTCCATGGAGAACGCATGCAAGTCTTAATCAGACAAGCGACTGTTGAAGACTTGCCAGACATACTTAGTTTGTATGCCCAACCTGATATGGATAACAACAAAGTTACGTCTCTTGAGAATGCAAAAGAATTATTTGAACAATTCGGCCGTTACCCCAATTACCATTTATATGTTGCTT
>CAIVPQ010000041.1 GCA_903907835.1 uncultured Actinomycetes bacterium | reverse complement strand
CAGCATCTACTCCACCTGCACCGGAACGAATTGAGATAAGAGCTTCGCGACTGTCATATTCGCCCGATAAAAGGGTACGTACTTCTAGTTCACCGATTGATTTTTCTAGTAGCCCTAATTCGGCTTGGGCTTCAACCATAATCTCTTCATCGTGTTCAGCTTCCCCAAGGCTAAACAGCACGGCAACGTCGTCAATTCGAACTCGCATACTTCGAATTCGCCCGAGATCTGCTTGCAAAATGGAAAGCTTGCTAGTCACTTTCTGGGCATTATTTTGGTCGTCCCAAAGATCAGGAGCAGAAGCTAAGACTTCAAGTTCAGCAATCTGCACCTGCATCTCATCAACCCGAAGGACTTTTTCGATACTCTGCAAAGTGGCATCAAGTACTGCAAGATCTGCAGCAAAATCACCAGTGGTCACAATTATCAAGGCTACCCTGCCTCAGGATAAACCTGCGCACACCTGACAAAGGTCTAAGAGTGCGCCAAGTAATTCACATAGTTATAAAGCAACTATGTTGATTGCTTGCGCCCGGGAAACCACAATCGGATTCTGGTTGAAAATCAAATAACCGAATGGCAGTTGTGCTGTGGCTTGGATTGTCACTGAGACTTCATCATCATTGACCTGCACTGATAGCAGTTTGAATTGAGCTAAGTTTCTAGCAATCTGTGATTTAGTGAAAAAAGTTATAACTTTTATTCGAGCCTGCGACTCGCTCAATGGAACACGCGATTTAAAACCTTGAGTATAAATCTGAGAAGTGTCGATTCCACTTGCGGCCGCCAAGGCAGCGCTATCGGCGATGCTATTTAAGTTTTGCCTGGCAACCCAAAGTGATGCGACATTTACTGACACAGTCACACACATCAAGGTCGCGATAGCGAGGCCAATACCAAGGGTCATGATCGATCCTCGATCGTTGGCTAGTTTGGCGAAGATGTATTTGCGCATTTTGTTATCTCACTAATTTGTCATTGCGGATTGCGTGACAACAATTTGAAGCTTCTTATTGCCAAAAGGGAATCCTGACTGGATCAGATAACTTCTCGAGACTGTGACATTTACAATTGCTCCGGCGCTCGAGCAACGCCTACTCGAACACGTGACACTGGTTCGCACCTCACGTTGGGGGATTTTGAAATCGCTGAGGACTGTTTGAGCGACTGCCTTAGCTCTGACTTGAGCCTGGTTTGCCTGTGAACTAGTAACAAAAGCGCGGGCCGCCGCGCGAGCAGCAGATTGCTGCGCCATGTATGTCTGAGCTACTCCAATTGAGTTAATTGCAATGTACATAGTTGGCAGCATTAGGGCTACAACTACTGCAATAAATTCCAAAGTCACATTGGCGCATTCACATTTCATGAAGTTCTTCATAACGCTCTTTCATCGACCACTCTTGCGGTAGCACTCAATAAAATGTCCCGATTTAAAAGTGAAATATGAAATGACTCTTGAGCGGTGAACATTACATACATGAGCGTTCCGCGCTTTTGTTGCTTGACGCTAAATCGCGTGTTTTCTCCGCGGGCGCCGCGCATTTTCATTACTTTATCGGCGGCTGAGACGCCATCAGCCGAACTTGAGAACATCGTTGAAGTTGCACGCGCACCCTCATGAGCAGCCATGGAAAGGGTGACCTGATCCATGCATAGGGTTGCAATCTGAACGATCAGAACGAAAACAAAAGTTAGTAATGGCGCAATCGCGCAGAATCCAACAACGGCAGAGCCTCGTTCATCTGCGAGTGCCTTACGGTTGCGAGACGGAACGCAAAGCATTTGTTAGAACCGACTTCAATTGACCATCCGCAACAGACCAAATCGCTACCACAAGCCCTGCCGTCATAACTGTCACAAGAACCCAGCCTGGGACATCTCCTTGGTCGGACTTGATTGCCTGCCTAAATCGAAGGCAAATACGAATCGCAAAATTTTGCAGTGATGAATCAAGTGTTTCCTTATTTTTCATTTTAGTTTCCCCATCTATATATTTATTTAGGGCAATCTGCCCAGAGACTTACATAAGTTGTAGCGCGCTCAAACCTGGATAGAGAGCAACTACAACGATTGTTGGCAGGATAAAGAACACAACTGGCAGCATCATTGTTGTTTCCTTTTTTCCCGCTAATTCAAACAGTGTTCGAGCTTGACCTGCTCGGGCGTCATCGGCCTGAGCTCGTAACACACTTGCAAGTGGAGTGCCGCGGTCCATTGCCATGATGATTGTGCGCACGGCCCTACTCACGCTAATTGAGTCGACGCCGCGCGCGAGATTATCGAAAGCCACAGCAAAAGGTACGCCCAGCGACACCGAACGCAAAGCTTGTTCTAATTCAATGCACAGCTCTCCGGTGCATGTTTGAGTGACCCGCTTAATCGCATTGGTTATTGGTTCACCTGCAGAAACAGCGAAAGCCAATAGATCTAAAACTGTTGGTAATTGTTGGTCAACGCGTAGTTGTCGGGAATTTGCCTTCGCGCCTAATAAATTCTTTGAAAACCAGCCACCAAAAATTGCAGCTCCAATGATAAGGATTATAGCAAGAGCTGGAGGCAGCCCCTGGTGTTGCGAAAGTTTTATCGTTTGCCAGACGAGCGTGATGAGCAAAAAAGCATATGCGTGGACTAATTGATTTTGACGGAACTGAGATAGTGAAATCTCATTACCCGATTTGCGTAAGAGCGAAATTATTTTTGTA
Organism: uncultured Actinomycetes bacterium; assembly: GCA_903907835.1. Taxonomy (GTDB): domain Bacteria; phylum Actinomycetota; class Actinomycetes; order S36-B12; family UBA5976; genus UBA5976. The sequence goes on along the minus strand of CAIVPQ010000041.1, from coordinate 6,082 downwards.
TCACTACCCCAAAATGATTCTGGCCGATCCATTAATGTTCGACGAATTTTTTGGCTGAGGATTGTTGACCAAGGCAAATTTGCTTGGATAGATCCCCCCACGTACGGGGCGATTCTGTCAGCAACTGATTGTGTTCTAACCCGCGATGATGTGAGCAGTAACACCGCAGACAAAGAAATCCCAGTGGCGAAAAGCAGAACTTGCATCTTCATGACAAAACTCTGATTTCTTTAGGGAGCTGACTGATGCGCATCATCGTTGCGTAGGCGATAACAGATGTGAGTAGACAAAAAAGTAGGATTCGAATTCCACCCGGGGACAAGTAGGCCTTCGAAGCTTCACTGTGAGTGCATAGAACTAACGCAGTGAGCCACGGAGCGGCAACTGCAAGTTTGGCTCCATTGATAGTCCAACTTTGTCTTGCAACGATCTCCCCACGAATCTTTGCATCAGCTCGCAGGACTTCTGAGAGTGTTTTTAGCACTTGGCCTAGATCCGCGCCACCGACTTCATGTGCTAGAACCAGGGCCGCAACAAACTTGTCTGCGGTTGGATCATCAACCGCATTCTTCAAATCCATCAACGCCCCGGTGAAATCTCCTGTTGCGTGATACGAAACGAGACAGGCACAAATAATAGGCCTAAGCACTAATGGGCCAGACTTAGACAATTCAGTTAGTGCCTGAGGCAATGACATGCCAGCCCTGATAGCGGAGGCTAAATCATCCACGACATCCGGCCAAACATCAGCTGAAATAGAAACCTTGGAATTAAGAGACCAGGATCGCCAAAGTGCTTTCTGTTTAGTCCGTGTTTTGGTTTGGAAAAGTCCCTGAAGCGTGAGAAGCACTGCCAAGGTGAACATAAGCGCAATGATTATCGCCATGATTTACCATCCAGAATTGTTCCTAAGTCAAAACCGTGGGAAGCGAATAATTCCGAACGCGAAGGGAAAGTCCCCGAAGCGATCAACTCGCCATTGATTCGGGTGAAGATTTCACCAATCTCAATCGTGTTTCCTTCAACGCGACCAGTGACTGAACCGATTGCTTGAACTTGGCGAAGCCCACTGGGCGCAAGAGCTGTGTGCACAACTATGTCAACTACGCTGGCAACGGTTGGAATGATGAAATCTCCGGTCACATTACTTCCAGCGAGCATTGGCAAGAGACACAACTTGGATATTGCTGCACGCACATTGTTAGCGTGTATTGAACACATACTTGGCATTCCTGAATTCATCGCGATCAAAAGTTCCAGACATTCTTCATGACGTACTTCTCCCACTACTAGCCGTGAAGGCCTCATTCTCAGTGCCTCTTTAATCAAGCGCCTAAGAGTTATTTCGCCAGTGCCTTCGAGACTTTCTTGCCGAGTTTGCATAGCAACCCAGTCAGGGTTCAGCAGTTGAAGTTCGAATACTTCCTCACAAGTGATTACTCGCTCGTGGGCTGGTGCGCTGTTTAGTAAGGCATTCATAAGCGTGGTCTTACCTGCCTGAGTTGCCCCGGCCACGATGATATTGAGTCCAACTGAAACACAAGCTTGCAGAAATGCGGCTGCTTGATTAGTTAATGTTCCGGCTGACACGAGATCCTCAAGCGAGTGTGCTCGTAACACAAACTTGCGGATGTTGATTGCCCAGTGTCTGGAAGTTACATCCGGAATAGCAATGTGCAATCGTGAGCCATCAGGCAATGTGGCATCTACAAATGGGTTTGCTAAATCTATTCGCCTACCGGTTCTGGCTAATAGCCTTTCAGCCAAAGTGCGAACTTCACGATCGTCAAGCATCAACGAAGTTAGTTGGCTTCGCCCATTGCGAGCTATGAAAATGCGCTCAGGCTCATTAATCCAAATTTCTTCGATACTCTGATCGTCTAAAAGTTCTTGTAGCGCGCCGAAACCGGCCACTTGATTGGTGAGTTCCTGAACTTGTGTTGAGAATGGGTTTGATTCTTGCAATATGTCCTCGGCCAAGTGACTAATCGTTTCTCGATTGTCATCTGTATTGAAACCTTGCGACTGCACTCGATCGCGTAACTCGCTGATAGCCTCGTCGATTTTGGTATTCACTAGTCCCCCACCTCACACAACTCAATTGCAGTGTGGATACCGTAACCAGAATGCTCTGGCTGGAGTGGCGGTGAACTTAATTCTGTGGATAACTCAGAATGACTTGTGACTAGCTAACGCGGCGGTTGGAAATCCAACTATGCGCGCCAGCAACAATTGAGCCGATTATGAAGAATGATGCAATCGCATAAGCTCCAGATTTAACGGCTGGAATCGTGGCGGCATAAAAACCAGTTAGTGTCAGACCAACGCCCCAGGTCAATGAGCCAGTTAAGTTCGCCCAGAGAAATTTGTAATAATTCATTCGTGCAATTCCCGCAATTGCCGGTACCAGGGCCCGAGCGAGCGGGATAAATCGAGCTACGACAACAGCCCACCAGCCTAAATTGGCATAAAACTTTTCTGAGCGGGCAATCGCGGAGCGTAAGCGCAACCCATTACGGCGATCCAGGTAGGGACGGCCGTAATGTCTACCCAAAACAAAACCAACTTGATCGCCGAAAAATGCGGCTAGCCCAACCCCGACTGCCAAGATGGCCACATTCAAGTTGTCACTAGTTGCCGCTAATAGACCGGCGGCAAACAGTAAAGAATCCCCGGTGACAAAGGGAACAAAGGCGCCAATGAACAACCCGGTTCCAGCAAAAACAAGTAGCCAGACAAACAGATAGAAAATAAAAGGACCAAAATTATTGAGCCAGCCAGTAACTTGGGTGTCCAAGGCGGCGGCAATCAAGATTGAGTCCATAGCACAACCCTACTTTGCAAAAGTATTCTTTGAGTCAGGCAAGATAGGGGTATGACAACCCAACTGAGTGCTCAGCTACAATTTTCGGCCAAGCCAGAGGTTGTCTATGCAATGTTGCAAACGCTTAGTTATCTAGAACTCAAGATTGCAGACATTCCCAATGCAACATTCAATGTTTCATCTCATACAGGAGTCGCAACTGTCACCGTGACTCGTAATTGGGTTGGAGAATTACCAGCCATGGCAAAAAAGTTTCTTGGTGATGAAGTCGTCATTATCGAGGAACAAGTGTGGCAACCTCTGCAACCCAATGGCAATGCCACTGCCACGCTGAATGTTTCAATCGAAGGGGCGCCAGTACAAGTCTCAGCCACCATGAATCTCCAGGGGACTGATTCCTTGACCACTATCTCCATAGCGGGAAGTGTGAAAGTAGCTATTCCCATTTTTGGTGGGAAGGCAGAAGAAGTTATCGCAAATGAGTTATCAAACATCATGGCACAAGAGCAAAATGCCGGCGATCTTTGGCTTGCATCAAACGCATGACACAAACTTGGCTTTCATCCCCACTCGGTCAAGAAATTATTGAATTGGCTGGGACATTTCCAGATGCATTAACTGGTGTGACTAAGTTGCGGCTTGAATTTCCTGAAGTGTCACCAGAATTAATCACTGCAGCAATGACTCAATCACGTTTAAGGGAAAAACTCGCTAACCGCTGGACTATTGATGCGCAATCATTTTTGCTCACGCAAGAGGGCTTAGAACAAGCCAGTCGCCCTTTGGTTTCGGAGTATCGAGCTAATTGGGTTACGGCAAAGTTTGGTAGGCCGGTCCATGTCTTGGATTTAACTTGCGGGTTGGGATTTGATGCCTTGGCATTCGCAAGGGCTGGTCACAAAGTTACCTGTTACGAAATTGATGAAGAAGTCGCAGAGATGGCTCGGCATAATTTAGCGGGATTACCAGTGACTGTAATTACCGCAGATGTGACAAAGATTAAGTTGCCCGCTGATTACGACATGATTTTCATCGATCCTGCCCGAAGGGATCCCCAGGCTGCACGCAAATCCGACGGCAGCACGATTAGGATTTTTGATCCTGCACGTTGGTCTCCTTCTTGGGATTTCATCATGGGCCTGACAAATCAAAAACCCGTTCTGGTCAAAGTTGCACCTGGAATTGATGATGATTCAATTAAGGACTGGGATGCGCAATGGATTAGCGCTGATGGTGATCTAGTTGAAGCCATGCTCTCATGGCCTGGCAGCGGTAAACGCGTTGCAACCATCTTGAATTCTCAAATGGATACTCCAATTCAAGTTGAAGGTGGATCCAAAACTCCTGCCCAGCAGTTAGGCAAGTGGTTAGTTGTTCCAGATGCCGCTTTGATAAGGGCGGGTGCACTCACTCCAATTGCCCAGCGCATAAATGGGGGTTTAGTTAACGAGCACATTGCTTGGCTAACAAGTGACGATGCCAAGGCCGTTGACACACTTGTGCGCGAGAACTTAGAACATTCCATGGTTTTTGAAATAGTAAAAATCACGACCCTGAATGAAAAGGTTTTGACTAAGGCGCTTGCTGAGTTCCCAGCATCTGCCTTAACAATCATGACCCGCGGTGTGACAATTAATGTTGAGGCATTGCGGCGTAAGGTCTTTAAAAAGAAAGAGCGAACCAGCCCAGAATTGATTCTTGCTGTTTATCGTGAAGATTCTGGTCCAGTAGCACTTATCTGTCGGAGAATTTGCTAAGGCGAAACTACGGAAGTAACGCTCATCGATGAATCTGAACTAAATGAAAGCAAGGATGCATCGCGACCACGCCGCATCAACTCGCTACCTAAAGCCGCAACCATTGCGCCATTGTCCGTGCACAATCCTGTACGCGGGATGCGAAGCGAAATGCCATGTTCGGCACAACGTTCACCAGCAACTTTACGCAAGCGACTATTAGCTGCAACCCCTCCGCCGATTAACAACGTAGAAACATCATGAGTCAAACAAGCGTCTATGGCTTTGCGCGTCAAGACATCTACAACGGCTTCTTGAAATGATGCCGCTACATCATTGACCATTACGGCGTTGCCTTCACGTTGTTCTCGCTCAACCCATCTTGCAACGGCAGTCTTAAGTCCGGAAAAGGAGACATCAAATCGATGCTTAGCTAGATCTTTCGGGGTTGTTAAGCCGCGTGGGAATGCAATCGCCTCGGGGTCGCCAGTAAGCGCTGCTTCATCGATGTAAGGCCCACCTGGAAATGGCAGGCCTAAGACTCGTGCGACCTTGTCGAAAGCCTCACCAGCAGCATCATCAATTGTCTGGCCTAAAGCAACAATGTCTTGCGTTACATCAGGCACCAGTAGGAGTGAGGAATGGCCACCAGAGACCAACATGGCAATACTTGGCTGATCTAAAAGACCATGTTCTAGTTGGTCAACACAAACATGAGCCGCTAAATGATTCACCCCATAAATTGGTTTACCAAGGGCCAGCGCTAGTGCTTTTGCGCTGGCAACACCAACAAGTAACGCACCTGCAAGTCCCGGGCCAGCAGTGACTGCAATGGCATCAACATCAGCGAGTTTGATTGCCGCCTTCTTGCAGGCTTGTTCAATTGTTGGCACCATCGCTTCAAGATGCGCTCTGCTCGCGACTTCAGGAACCACTCCCCCAAATCGAGCATGCAGTGCAACACTTGTCGCGATTTCATCTGCGAGCAATGTTGTCCCACGCACAATCCCAACGCCAGTTTCATCACATGATGTTTCGATTCCTAAAATCAAAGGCTCAGACATTGTTTAACCGCTTTCTCATCACAATTGCCGAGATGCCTGTTGCGTAATAATCTTTGCGCAAATCAATCTTTTCAAAACCAAGCTTTAAATACATTTTGATTGCAACATCATTGTCGCTTCGTACATCCAAGAAAAGTTGACGCACATCTTTAGCAATCGCACAACTTTCAAGCCACGAGTAAAGCTGGGCACCTACTCCCTGGTTTTGAAACTTCTTGGCGACTGCAATCGTATTTATGTCGGCTTCGGATCCAACATTTCGTAGCGACGTGTAGCCAACAATCTCGCCATCTAATTCAGCAACTACTACTGTGCGCGTCTCTGGAACCTGGGCAAGTTCCGCCCAGAATAACTCTGCGGTCCAAGGATCAACCGGAAACAGTTCTTGTTCAATTTTTTCGACAATTGGGATGTCCCACCAGAGCATTGGGCGTAGTACCAGATTTTCGACAACAGAT
>CAIVPQ010000040.1 GCA_903907835.1 uncultured Actinomycetes bacterium | reverse complement strand
GTCCCCGGCGACAAAGACATCTGTGGCACCACCTACAAAGGCCTGCCTGGTGACTGCAAGCCTGGCGATCGCATTTTGATCGACGATGGCAAGGTTGGTCTAGAAGTAACTGAAGTTACTGCTACCACCGTTGTTACTAAGGTGACCGAAGCTGGAACCTTGAGCAACAACAAGGGAATTAACCTTCCTGGAGTTGCGGTCAGCGTACCCGCACTTTCTGAAAAAGACATGGACGATCTGCGTTGGGCGCTAAAGCAAGGCGTAGACATGATTGCCTTGTCATTCGTTCGTTCAGCCGCTGATCTAGATGATGTTCACAAGATTATGGACGAAGAAGGAATTCGCGTTCCAGTTATTGCCAAAATCGAAAAGCCTCAGGCGATCGACAATCTTGTTGAAATCGTGGATGCATTTGATGCAATCATGGTTGCTCGTGGCGATCTAGGTGTTGAACTTCCACTTGAGCAGGTTCCACTAGTGCAAAAGCGTGCGATTGCTCTTGCTCGTGCAGCTGCAAAGCCAGTGATCGTTGCAACACAAATGCTTGAATCGATGATCAGCATGTCTCGACCGACTCGCGCCGAAGCGAGCGACGTGGCTAACGCCGTGCTTGATGGTGCAGATGCGTTGATGCTTTCTGGTGAAACAAGTGTGGGTGTCAATCCAGCACATGTTGTTGACACTATGAGCACGATCATCGCGCATGTTGAAAGCGAAGCGCTTGACCGTATTCCAGCACTTATTGATGATGGCAGCGCATCTACGGCAAATGCACTTTGTGAAGCAGCGGTTAATGTCTCAGAACAAATTGATGCTGTTTGTTTAGTGCCGTTTACCGAGACTGGCCGTTCAGTTCGACTTGTTGCGCGTCATCGCAGCAGCACAAGAATTCTGGCCTTCACACCAAATCCTCGTGTTCGCAATCAACTAACTTTGGTATGGGGAACTGAAACTTTCGAAGCGTTGCCAGTGACACACACTGACGACATGGTTGCGCAATTAGACAAGACTCTTTTGGAACTAGGTCGCTTCAGCAAGAATGATCCAGTAGTCGTTATCGCCGGTGTCCCACCAGGCGTTGCCGGAACTACCAACGGTATGCGCGTTCATCGCCTTGGCAGTGGAGCTAACAACACCCAATAGAAGAACTTCTATTAATCCCCGGCCTTATTAAGGCCGGGGATTTCTATTTCGGGCTAGCGTTTGAAGTGCTTATCGGGACTGTCCAGACCTCACTATAAAGTAGTCATAAGTATGACCAATCTGTTAACATAGGTTTGTGAGTATTTCAGAGTTCATGCCATTAGCCGAAGTAAAAGCACACCTTTCTGAGGTTGTCGACGAAGTTGCTCGTGAGGGCGCCAAAACAACGATCACTCGTCATGGTAAACCGGCTGCGGTGATAGTTGGTGTTGCCCAATATGACTCCTTGCTTGAAACCCTTGAGGTTTTGTCAGATCACTCACTCGTTGAAGAACTTTTGGCGGCCCGTTTAGAGCAGGCATTGCCGATGACGAAGTTAGAAATGCTTGAGTACCTCAAGACAGATCGTGCGTGATGAATGAGCTACGAAGTCCACGCATCAAAAACTTTTCTAAAGTCACTTAGCCTAATCCCAGAGAAAATTCAGCCAAGCATTATTGAGTTCTTGTATGGGTCCTTAGCATCAGACCCTTTCCGTGTTGGAAAACCCTTGGTTGAACCTTTGGACGGCTTTTGGTCTGCACGCCGCGGGGAGTATCGAATCTTGTACGAGGTCGATGACTCCGCTCAGATCATTCGAGTAATGGCCGTTAGACACCGCAGAGATGCCTACCGCACTAGTTGATGCATTTGGGGCACTTTCCAGGCGAAATCGCAGGTCCCGCTACTCATGTGCTAGATTGTGAAGACATCATCCTTTAACACCTGTCCAGTGAGGCAGGAAAGGGGGTAACAATGACGCATGCAAATGAGCATGGTCAAGACGCCAGTCGCGTCGTCCTAGATTCCGCTGATATCTCCCGAGCTTTAACGCGCCTTGCCCACGAAATCGTGGAGCGTACTCATGGCGCAACAAATCTGACTTTGGTGGGCATCCCAACTCGAGGCTCAACTTTGGCCGCGCGCTTGGCCGAACGTATTGCCAAAATCCAAGGCGCTCCAGTTGCTGTGGGTTCACTTGATGTGACCATGTATCGCGATGACCTTCGGATGCGACCTGCACGCGCGCTGCAACCAACCACGATTCCAGTTGAAGGTATTACCGACCGCCTGGTGATCCTGGTTGATGATGTTTTGTATTCAGGTCGCACAATTCGTGCAGCCCTTGATGCACTTTCCGAGCACGGCCGGCCCAAGTCAGTGCAACTAGCTGTGCTTGTTGACCGCGGCCATCGCGAATTACCAATTCGCGCTGACTACGTGGGTAAGAACCTCCCAACTTCAAGTGCTGAGTCAGTGCGAGTTCATCTTGTGGAACACGATGGCATTGATGAAGTAGCAATCGAGCGTGGCGCATGAAACATCTTTTAAGCGCAGGGGACCTAACCCGCGAAGACGCGATTCTAGTTTTGGATACCGCCAAGCAATTGGCTGCTGCAACATCTCAAGGCTTAGGTAAGTTACCGCCACTTCGAGGCCGCACAGTAGTGAATCTTTTTTACGAAGATTCAACTCGCACGCGCATCTCTTTTGAAGCGGCCGCAAAGCGATTAAGCGCCGATGTAATCAACTTTTCAGCAAAAGGATCAAGCGTTTCCAAGGGCGAAAGCCTTAAGGACACGGCCCTGACTCTTGAGGCCATGGGTGCAGACGCAGTCGTCATCCGTCACCCAAGCAGCGGCGCTCCACATCGTCTGGCTAACTCTGGCTGGATTTCCGGCGGCATCGTGAACGCTGGTGACGGCACTCACGAGCACCCAACTCAAGCGCTTCTTGATGCTTACACCTTGCGCCATCACTTGCGCGAGGGCGAAGGCGATTTACAGGGATGTAAAGTCACAATCGTCGGCGATGTCCTGCACAGCCGGGTTGCACGATCGAATGTAACTTTGCTTCAGACCCT
>CAIVPQ010000039.1 GCA_903907835.1 uncultured Actinomycetes bacterium | reverse complement strand
TTATGATGTTTACACTTGAAATGCATGCCGCGGCCGATAAATCTCTGGAAGCATCTGTTTAACTTCTATCCGGAGTAGTCATTGAAGCAGTTTAAGCTTCAACGAATTGATGGACTCAGCCAGGTTCGGTCAGAACTCAGGCCAGTCCATTCAATCGTTTCGGATTTTTTATTAAGGTATGAAAAGTTGGCCGTCCATGACTTTGCTGGTTCGTGAATCCTGAAAGCGAATGGTCGTCTGCTGGGTATGCCCCAAAACGTCGCTAGGGGACTTGAAAGGCAATCCATCCAAGTTATGAATGATGTCTCCAGGTTCGAGGGATAGATATCCAACACCTTCAATCAGAATTCGAGTAGCTGGCACGCCGTTTTCCGGTTGTTTTTCAATTCGAGCACCGAGTGAACCGTCTTGCAGCTTAATGAATTGGTAAGATATCCCCAGATTACCAGCAAAGTGGACACTGAAGTTTGTTTCTCTAGTCTCTGATGGATTCGTAGTTGGGGCGACTTCGTTGGTGGCGCGAGCTTGAGCTTGTTCATTCTTCCAGATGATCACAAATGCCATGTGATCTACATAACGCCAGGGTGTCTTCGCGATATCAAGAGGCTTTTCGCGAGAGCCGTATCTTACGGAAATCATGTCAAACTGTAAATGTGGCCAACGTGAGGGTTGACCTGTCAATAAGTTAGCAGCCACGGATTCCGCCTGTTCCACGCCCTTCGCCTGCAGCCATTGAGAGAGGAGTGGCAATTCGTTTTCAGCCCGTTCTCTAGCGGAAGCCATGATTTGTGGGTAAACAGATGCCCCCGCTGTCACGATGCCATTGACAACATAACGACCTAATGTTTCTGGAGTGGCCCAGTCGACAAAATTGCGTGAAGCAAAATAGACATTATTGTCGCCGAAACGCTTGTTATATTCGCTGACTTTCAAATCGTAGTCATTCTTAACTTCGCGTTGCAACAGGCGACCAGCGATTCCAGGCGACATGGCTTCCGCCGCTCCAATGATATCTCCATCACTCAGGAGCTGAGCGGCACGAGACGAGATTTTGGGAGCCAATGGTCCTGCGTCAATTTCAAAATCAACCGATTTACGGTTGAAATCCATGATTAACTGAGCTTTCTGTGTGACATCATAAAGAATGGCAGGACCTTGGCCGGGGTAAATAGAACGCCCCCAGGAGTGGCGGTGTCGAGCCCATAATTTAATGACCATCTGTCTGGTTTGCAGATTATAAACAAACTGGTCAAGACCGCTCGATCGCTCATTTCCCTGAGAAAAATTACTGGCCCAACCTCGAATTTGATTTGCGATCTTGGTTTTACTTAAATCCATTTCACTCGTCTGCGGGTTAATACTCGCTCCTTGCTTGTTTAACTGAGCGTTTGCCCATTGAAGAATAGAATTTTGTATGGCATTGTTGACTTCATCAGGCCGCATGACCCGTAATTGCGGCATTACCCTGGCCTGTTCCCGCTTAAAGTCATTGCGAAGATCTTCCATCGCTTGGTTTGCACGCTTTGTGGCTTCCTCACGCAATCTGACCGCGTCTCTTTCCGCATCCATTTTTGCTTGATTAGCTCGTTTGGCGGCTTCCTCGCGAAGTCTGACCGCATCTCTTTCTGCATCCGTTTTTGCTTGATTGGCTCGCTTTATAGCTTCGTCACGAGCTTTTGCTGCTTGTCCTCCTAAGTTATTAACATCTTTTTTTGCATTGTTAAACGCTTCACCCACTTTTCCGCCAATTTTAAATTGTGCCAACGTACTGGATTCTGCGACCAATGACATAATCGCAGACACTAACAGAATCTTTGAGATGAAGGTCGATTTTCTTACAACCATTGGTGTGTACTTTCTTGATGCTGGATTCACAATCTGTGTAATGCCTGCCCGCACTTCTGAAGGAAATCGAGTATTCAAATGAGTTTTTGAAGGTCATTCGGTGAAAAGACTCGATTGTTATTCGATGTGGCGAGCAAGACAAGCTCTCTATTTTATAAAAGAGCCTTCGCCTGCTCTTGCGCTCAAAAATAAAAAACTTTTTAGAATAGGCGCGGTCTTCAGTCCCTCATGTGGTTTGGACTGCGACTGAAGTAAATGCTCTAAAAACAGGTTGATCTCTTCAGGGAGGTCCCCGCCAAAACTAAACAGGCCTGTATTTACGCCGTAACTTCTTTTATATTTTTGTGTTAAATCGATATTCTTCACTTGTTTTTAGATGGCGGTTTTGATATGATATTCCTATTCATTACAAGGGGTTAAGTTCGTCATAATTCGCAAAGTCGATCCTCGACAAAAGCGACTTTCTGACCCCTACGAAGGCTCATCACTCCGGCTGCCACAAATTATCGCCGAGGGATGGCAGGCCCTGTTCCGGCATATCCTCCTCGAAAAAATGCCCGTCACGGA
>CAIVPQ010000038.1 GCA_903907835.1 uncultured Actinomycetes bacterium | reverse complement strand
TCACTGCATACGAAGGAATACCGCACCTTATTACCCCAATCATCACCCATCCCAAGAAGGCTGCAGATGCCCTGCAATGGGTAGTGAAAGAAATGGAAATGCGCTACGACGATTTAGCAGCGTATGGGTTTCGTCATGTGGATGACTTCAATAAGGCAGTTAAGTCAGGAAAGGTTTCGCCGCCACCAGGTAGCGAACGGGTTCTAAAGCCGTACCCTTATTTACTGGTCATCGTTGACGAACTTGCAGATTTGATGATGGTTGCTCCGCGAGATGTGGAAGATTCAATTGTGCGAATAACCCAACTAGCTCGTGCGGCTGGTATTCACCTTGTATTAGCGACGCAGAGGCCGAGTGTTGATGTTGTGACTGGCTTAATTAAGGCTAATGTCCCGAGTCGTCTGGCATTTTCTACTTCAAGTCTGGCTGATTCGCGCGTTATCTTAGATCAACCCGGCGCTGAAAAACTTGTTGGTCAAGGAGATGGTTTATTTCTGCCGATGGGCATGAGTAAGCCAATTCGAATTCAGTGTTCATGGGTTACTGAGGCAGAGATACGAGCAGTCGTTTCACACTGCAAGACTCAGATGCAACCTCAGTACCGAGAAGACATAACTATGCCAGCGGCAACTCGCAAAGAGATTGACTCCGACATTGGTAGCGACATGGATGAGTTCCTTGAGGCATTAGAACTAGTGGTATCGACTCAACTGGGTTCAACCTCGATGCTTCAGCGTAAACTTCGTATCGGATTTGCCAAGGCCGGACGACTAATGGATCTGATGGAAACCCGCGGAATCGTTGGTCCATCAGAAGGATCCAAGGCTCGCGAGGTTTTGGTAGCCGCTGAGGATCTAGCGGCGACCATCGCATTAGTTCGTGGAGAGTAAAGTCAAAGGGTGACTACTGCTCCGCGGGTATCAATCGTTTCACTAGGTTGCTCTCGAAATGATGTCGACTCCGAAGAACTTGCGGGGCGCTTAACTGCCGACGGCTGGGACCTTGTTGAAAATGGGGAACAAGCCGAAATGGTTTTAGTTAACACCTGCGGTTTCATTGAGTCGGCAAAAAAGGATTCAATCGACACTTTGTTAGAGGCCAGCGACACTATGGCTGGAAATGGCAAGGTCGTAGCTGTTGGTTGTATGGCACAGCGTTATGGCAAAGAGTTGGCTGCCCAACTCCCAGAAGCTGATGCGATTTTAGGCTTTGATCATTATGAAGACATTGGATCCACGTTACGCAGAGTGCTAGATGGTGAAGTGATTGAATCCCACACTCCAACGGATCGTCGAACGCTATTGCCATTAAGTCCGGTAGAGAGAGCACAAGTCAAAGATGACATTGTTGTACCCGGTATGGGTCCACATATTTATCGCAGCAGACTAAATGCAAGCCCTTGGGCACCATTAAAAATTGCCTCAGGCTGTGATCGTCGTTGCACGTTCTGTGCAATTCCTGCTTTTCGCGGTTCGTTTGTTTCTCGTAATCCGCTGGAGATTATCGAAGAAGCTGTCTGGCTCGGTGCGAATGGTGTCAGTGAGGTTTTGCTCGTAAGTGAAAACTCAACTTCCTATGGCAAGGACCTTGGAGATCTGCGCAGTCTAGAAAAATTACTGCCGGCTTTAACCATGATTGACGGAATCGAGTGGGTGCGAGTTTCGTACTTGCAGC
>CAIVPQ010000037.1 GCA_903907835.1 uncultured Actinomycetes bacterium | reverse complement strand
CAGGTCACCAATCGATCGTGCCCCACCCCGCGTTCAACCCAAGGAATACGCGCAATCAAGAAGATGCCCACCACTGCAAAGAAAGTCCCTGTGAGGGCCGCCAAGCGCGATACAGATGCCACAACCGCATAGACCGATGAGATATCGCTCTTTCGCATCGTCGTCACCTGCAGAGCCAAGGTCAGCCCCAAGCCAATGCCTAAGAACCACGCAGCCCAATCAACCCCAGCCGATGAGTACTTCCTAAATGTGGCTCCCGTGCTTTTCATACATGAAGCCTCTCCTACTTTCCTGAGAACCACCTGCATGTAACCCGAGCCAGCACTTAACAAACCAACATAAAAGATAGACTCACGCCCATGCGCGCTTTCATCACCGGTGGTGCCGGTTTCATCGGCTCACACCTTGCCGATGCTCTCATCGCCCGAGGCGATAGAGTCACAATCCTCGACAACCTATCCACTGGCTCGAAAAAGAACATCGCTCATCTTGAAGCCAAAATCACTGTCCATGAAGGCGACATCCGCGATAAAGAACTCGTCGACAAACTCGTCGCCGAATCCGACACCGTCTTTCACATGGCTGCAGCCCTTGGTGTTAAGAACATCATGGAACACACCATCGAATCCATTGACCGCAACTTCAGTGGATCTGAAGTAGTTCTAAACGCTGCCACAAAACACGATAAGCGCCTACTCATCGCATCAACTTCTGAGATCTATGGCAAGAACCCCAACCAACCACTTCATGAAGAATCAGATCGCGTTGTCGGCGCCCCACAAAAGATTCGCTGGACCTACTCAGATGCAAAGGCTCTAGAAGAAGCAGTCGCTCACACACTTCATAAGACCCACGGCCTCAAAGTCACCACCGTCCGCTTCTTTAACACCGTTGGCCCACGCCAAACTGGCCAATACGGAATGGTTGTTCCTCGCTTTGTTCAAGCTGCACTCAAGAACGAGGACATCACAATCTACGACGATGGCAGCCAATCACGCGTCTTCTGTCATGTTGAGGATGCCGTTCGCGCTGTACTTTCATTACTCGACTCTGACGCGACAATTGGAGACTATTTCAATGTGGGAGGATTCGGCGAAACGACAATCAAAGAATTAGCCCAGCAAATCATCAAGCAAACGAACTCACAATCATCCATTAAATTCATTCCATACTCAGATGCCTACCCTGCAGGCTTTGAAGATATGCAACGTCGAGTTCCAGATGTTTCAAAGATAAACAAGGCAATTGGCTGGGCACCAACGCACACTCTCGATTCAATTATCGACAGCGTTGCAAAGAGTTTTGCCTAAAGTCCTTTAGCTCCGGAAACTTTTCCAGTCGTATCAAAGACATATGGCGCGCTTGCCAAAATATCGCGTTCTTTAACGTCATCGTGCTTGGTTACTACAAGAGCAATATCTGCTCCCGACAGTGGCGATGACGTCTCGCCATTCCAGCTTCCGACAATGTCATCGTGCCAAGAAACCACGGCACCACGGTTACGCAAGTGCTCAATTACAAGTTCTGCGGCTGTTTCGCGAACATCTGCAACGTTCGGCTTATAGGCAACACCGACAACCAGTGCGGTTTTGCCTGCTAATGATCCGCCGTTATCTGCCTGAACTCGATCAACAACATATTTCGACATCTCAAGGTTTACTTCATTCGCTCGGCGAATAAATGTGGCCGGCGCACCATGCTCCTCAGCTACCGCAGCCAAGTAAGTAGGGTCCACAGGGATGCAGTGCCCACCAACACCTGCACTGGGCGTGAACTTCATAAAGCCATAGGGTTTAGTATTCGCTGCATCTAAGGTTTCATAGACGCTTATCCCCAGAGAATGGGCAATCTGAGCAAATTCATTGACCAGGGCAATATTCACTTGCCTAAAGGTATTTTCGAAAAGCTTTGCAGCTTCTGCTACCTCAGGAGATGAAACCTCAACCAGTTCATCACAGAACTTAGAATAGAACTCACGAGTTTTTGTTGAAGCCTCAGGCGTTAAACCTGCATACAGACGAGGCGTGTTCTTCTGGTTGTAATCCCCGCGACCTGGATCCACTCGTTCTGGTGAGATTGCGTATAGGTGTTCAATCTTCGATGTCGAATACTTTTCGATGGAAGGTTTTATGAAATCACGAAGCGTCCCTGGAAAAGATGTTGATTCGTTAATCACTAGCACAGGATTTTTGATATTTTCGCCGACTGATTTACAAGCTGCATCTAGAAAGGCTAGGTCCGGCTGACGATCCTTTGTCAATGGAGTAGGTACTGCAATGACTACTACGTCAGCATCAGATAGGTCACTTGCAAGTGCTGTTGCTTTATATTGGCCGGCCTTTATTCGGTTTCTCAGGATTAAGCTATCCACGCCTTCTATGTGCGAAATTCCATTATTGAGCTGGTCAACAATTTTTTGATTACTATCGAAGCCAATAACTTCAAAAAATTCACCAGCAAAGACTGAAATAGTCAGGCCTACATAGCCTTGCCCAATTATTGCTACTTTCATTTAAGAGAAGTTACGTCTGGATTAAGTGGGTCTAGGCGCTTCATATTCGAGAGTGCCTGTGACTTTTCAGCGGGGGTTGTCTTCTTTAGAAAATAGAGTGTCTTCCATAGTTCAAAGACATTTGGATTCCACCTGATTGCTTCGATTGCATACTTGTGGGATAGATCAAACATCTGGCTATTTTCGAGCGTTTGAATATTTACAAGATACTTGGTGGTGCTTAAAGGGTTGAAGTAGCTTTCCTGCATGCTCGCCTCGGTTTGAGGCAATGATTGAGCAACCTGGGCAGAACGCCATTTAATGTCCGCAGTTAATGGGGGAATGGCCACCAAAATTCCAGTGAGTGCACCAAGTGTCGCAACCAGGGGAAGATGCAAACCTTGCTCTTTCGTAAGTTTTTTTCTTTGCGGGGCAGGAACATTCCCTGTATTTTCTAAACTTGGTCTCGTCGCTTGTTCAAAAGCGATAATAGACCCACTCAATAACCATCCCCAAACAGCCAGCCCAATTTGGTTAATACTGATTACTGATTGAACTTGGTAACCGACCCATGCCGTTACGAGCGCGACAAAAATTGGATCGAATTCCTTGTGCCTAATAGTGAATTTTAGAATAGCTCTAATCACATAAACACTCAAGGAAAGATAGGCGAGTAATAGCGGTACGCCACCGAAAGCAAAGATGTCGAGCACTACGTTATGAGCAGCATTGACAATGACATTTGGTCCCGGAAGTACCAAGGCATGGGCATCGCGCGCGCGCCTATACCAATCTCCTAGGGAATCCATCCCAACTCCAAAAAAGGGATGCTTTTCCCCTGCATTCCACCCTGACAACCAATACTGACCGCGTAAAGAGACGGAAGTTTTATAAACAAATTTCGTGAATGGGCCAATTTGAAGAGCACCCAATAGAGCAAGTGTTCCGACAGATCCCGCGAGTGTTGCGTACATCCAAACTACGAGTGGCTTGAATCTAGATCTCACATAGAAAAAAAGCACTACGCCAAGTCCTAAAGCTCCAACCACGCGACCTTGAATT
>CAIVPQ010000036.1 GCA_903907835.1 uncultured Actinomycetes bacterium | reverse complement strand
GCGGAAGGTATCTAGTTTTTTAGGGTCCGAAGTGAAGAGGGTTATCGGCACACGCACCTTACTCGTACGACCTCTTGCAATGATTTGTTCCACTCGGACATTTATTCTGCCGATGACTTTAGTGTCCCAATTCAAGCCTGATTTCTTTTCAGTTACTACCAAGTCGCTAACTGTGCTGCCGCGCAGCTGGACTACCGCCTGCTCTTTTGCCGCAACATAAACCGGACCGGAAATTATCGGCTGCAGTTTGGTTAGTCCTGCGACATTTCCAGTTAACAAACCAATTGCGCCGAAAATCACTATGTTTCGGGCCGCAATCTGATGAGACTGCGCCACATGAACTTTGACTCTAGAAATTACGACAAAAATCGTCAGGGTAAGGACACCGAGCCAAACCAAAATCCATGTTGGACTCACATGAGTCCCAATTATCAAAACGCCCGCAGCGCCACCCCATGAACCCAAAGCCAAAGGCCAGAGTCTGAAGTCCATTTAGATGCGGACCAATGGCTTTAGATTGGCAAACACTTTTGGCCCAATGCCTGGAACCTCCTGGAGTTCTTCAACAGCGTTGAATCCTTGATGCTCATTTCGCCACGCCAAAATGCGCGAAGACATGACTGGGCCAACCCCAGGTAATGCATCGAGCTGCTCAGCTGTCGCTGTATTTAGATTGATCAGGACTCCAGTTCCGCCAGTGTTTTTATCAGCATTGGTACTGAATGAATTTGCCTGATTTGATGCACTCGACACCACAATTAGTTGGCCATCAGAGACTTTTTCAGCCAAATTTATGGATCCGCCCGGCAATCGTTTTCGCAGTCCACCAGCGGCCTTAATGGCATCAGCAATTCGCGAACCCGCAGGTAAAGTCTTTAATCCTGGATCACGCACCGCTCCTTCGACATCTACCACAATCATCACTGGCGGAGTGCTTGTGGCAGGCGAAGCCACCAAAGGTGTGCCTGAAGTGACCACAATAGGTTCACTGATGGTTTGCGGACGATTGAGCCAAACGAGACCAAGTAGAACGCCGACGACAATGGTTAGCAGAGTCGCTACCGAGCGAATACTGGATCTTTCAGGTGCCAAAAGTTTGGGTGCATTTGGCTGCAGAATGATTTCTTCGCGTGAATTGATAATTCGAAAGAGCCGTTGGGTGGCAGCCGAAGCAAGCGCATCACGATTTGACCCAAGATTTAACATGTTCATCATGTTAAAAGGCAAGATTTACAACCGAATATTACTTGGGTGCACCGTGGACAAGGTTTAGGTGTTAATCGCTAAAGAATTATAGAAATCTGTTAAGCGGTTATTGGCGCGACAACAACAGCTACTGCGCCAGGACCAACATGGGCGCCAACGACTGCACCAGCTGAGGTGATTGTCACACTTGGGATCTCGAGACGCTCACAAAGGTGCTGAGCAACTTCGCTGGCTCGATCAAGAGCATCAACATGGTGTACAGCGATCTCGCTAGGTGTTTTAGCTGCCCGTTCAGTTGCAATCTCGACAAGTCGTTCAACGGCTTTTGATGAAGTACGAACCAGTTCGTGTTGGACAACTCGTCCATCTTCAATGTGAAGCAATGGTTTAACTGACAAGGCACGGCCAACTCGGGAACGAGTGTTTGAAATGCGCCCGTTTCTTTGTAAAAATTCTAAAGTGTCAACATAAAATTCGATGGTCGAATCATGACATCTCGTTGTAACTGCCCGTTCGATTTCATTAATGTTGGCGCCTGCCTGTGCCATTCGGGCACCTGTTTCCACCGCAAACCCAAACATCATTGCGATCGCCCTAGAGTCAATCACCCGGATTGGGATATCAAATTTTTGACTAGCCAAAAAAGCGGATTCGTAGGTTCCGGACAATTCACTGGAAAGATGAACGCTCACTATTGAATCGCAACCATTTTTGATTAGTTGCTCATAAGTGCTAATAAATTCATCCGGATTAGGTCGTGAAGTTGTGACTGATTTACCTGCCCGAAGTGCAGCAGTAACTTCTTCAACCGTTATTCCTGTTAATTCATCGAGAGCCTGGCCATCAACCACAACCTGGACTGGCACAACCTCAATCGCCAATGCTGAAGTAACAGCCTCTGGTATGTAGGCAGTTGAATCAGTGACAATCCCGACAGTCATTTGCTTAGCCCAGCACTACATTCACCAGTTTGGGCTGTCGCACTACAACGACTTTCGGAGTTGCCCCAGCAATTGCAGCAATCACTGAAGCCTGGCCCATAGCTAACTCTCGAAGTTCATCTTGAGAAATGTTTGGGGAGACTTCAAGTCGCTCTTTAATCTTGCCATTAACCTGAACAACACATTGAACAGAATCCTCGACAAGCAGAGCCGGATCCACAATTGGCCAAGGTGCCAAAGCCATCGGCGGTTGATGACCAAGTCGTTCCCACATTTCCTCTGAAGTGTAAGGCGCGACTAAGGACAACATGATTGCCACGGCTTGTGTTGCTTCGCGAACAGCAGGATCTGCTCTCCCACAGCCAGTATCAATTGCTTTACGAGTGACGTTAACCAATTCCATTGTGCGAGCAACTGCAACATTGAACCGATAAGTTTCTACCGCTAGTTGTGCATCGGCTACGGCGCGATGCGTTGCCTTGCGCAGAGTTAAATCGCCATTAGCAAAGTCAACATCTGGTGCACTGGTGACATCACCAGAAAGTCGCCATGCCCGAGCCAAGAACTTCTTAGCACCGTGTGGTGAAACATCCGCCCAGTCCACATCATCTTCAGGTGGTCCGGCAAACACCATAGTTAAGCGAATGGCATCGACGCCATTATCGGCTAACTCGTCACTTAGTCGTACTAGATTGCCGCGACTCTTGCTCATGGCTGATCCGTCCATAACAACCATGCCCTGATTCAATAAGCGAGTGAATGGTTCTTCGAAATTAACCATTCCCATATCAAATAAGACCTTGGTGAAAAATCGGCTGTACAGAAGATGCAAGATTGCGTGCGTAACGCCACCAACATATTGATCAACTGGAAGCCACTTGTTCGCCTCAGCTGTTTCAAAGGGGGCTGTATCTAACTGTGGATTTAGATAACGCAGGTAATACCAAGATGAATCCACGAAGGTATCCATCGTGTCAGTATCGCGACGCGCCGGTTCTCCACACTTGGGGCAAGGGACATTCGCCCATTCATCTGCGGCACCTAATGGCGAAGTTCCCTTTGGCGATAAATCAAGATCACTAGCATCTGGTAGAAGTACTGGAAGTTGATCTAGTGGAACTGGCACTTCACCACATGATGGGCAATGAATTATTGGAATTGGTGTTCCCCAATAACGTTGACGAGAAATCAGCCAATCGCGAAGGCGGTAGTTGGTTGCCGGAGTGCCAAGTTTGCGCTCAGCCAAAATTTCAATCATCTTTTCGATGGCTTCATGCTTACCCAAACCATCAAGCGGACCGGAATTGATGTGTGCACCATCATCGGCAGTGGCTTGCCCAGTCACCGCTGGATCAGTCTCAGAGTCGACAACAACACGAATAGGTAGATCAAACTTCTTAGCAAAATCGAGGTCTCGCTGATCATGCGCCGGCACGGCCATAATCGCACCCGTTCCATAATCTGCCAAGACATAATCGCTGGCCCAAATCTGGATGCGCTCACCATTTACTGGATTGATGGCATACCTGTTTAGGAATACGCCGGACTTAGGTCGATCCGTAGCGAGGCGATCCATTTCGCTGATTGCCTTGACACCTTCTAGATACTCTTTGAAAGCAACTTCGCTTTCGGTGCCCGCGGCTAGCTCGCTGGCTAAATCACTATCGGCTGCAACGACAAAGAAGGTTGCGCCATACAAAGTATCTGGCCTTGTGGTGTAAACAACGACAGGTTCTGCGCGACCCTCGATTTCGAAACTGACTTCGGCGCCTTTTGAACGACCAATCCAGTTACGCTGCATAAGAAGTACTTTTTCAGGCCACTGACCTTCAAGTTGCGACATGTCATCAAGTAAGCGATCTGCATAATCAGTGATTTTGAAATACCACTGGTTAAGTTTCTTCTTTGTCACCGCACTGTCGCAGCGTTCACATAAACCCCCAACGACTTGCTCATTTGCCAAGACTGTTTGACATGAGGGGCACCAATTAACGGCTGAGTCCTTGCGATAAGCCAAACCACGCTCGTACATTTTCAGGAATAACCATTGATTCCATTTGTAGTACTCCGGATCGCACGTGTTCATCACACGATCCCAGTCAAATGAGCATGCGTATCTACGCATTGATGACTTTTGCATCTCGATGTTTTCGTAGGTCCAAGTTTGTGGATTTTCACCACGCTTAATCGCCGCATTTTCAGCCGGAAGTCCAAAGGCATCCCAACCAATTGGATGCAAAACATTAAATCCTTGGTGTACCCAATAACGAGCAATCACATCGCCCAGGGCATAAGCCTCAGCATGGCCCATGTGCAAGTCACCTGATGGATACGGAAACATATCCAAAACATATTTAGTGGGCCTCGCATCATCGGCGCGACCGGACTTAAAAGGTGCTAACTCGTCCCATATAGGAAGCCACTTGTCCTGCACGCCATGGACATCGTAGGTATTGGGATCAAATTGGGACTGTTCGCTCATGATTATTAAGGATACCTTGCCATCCTTATGCTTATACTCGGTGAGTGACTAAACGAGGCTGGTTTTTATTTGCTGCGCTTAGTTTCATTTGGGGTACCCCCTATTTGATGATTCGCATCGCGGTAGTTGAAGTTTCACCAGCTGTAATGGTTTTTACCCGGCTAGTCCTTGGATCGCTGTTGATGTTGCCTTGGGCAATGCGACAAGGATCTCTTGGGGTGATCAAGACTCATTGGAAACCAATAATTGCATTTGGTTTGATTGAAATGGCTTTCCCTTGGGCAGCCCTTGGATTTGCGGAACAAAAAATCTCAAGTTCCCTCGCTGCACTTCTTATTGCATCTGTTCCCCTAATAAACGGCGTCATTGCTAGGCAAATGAAATTAGATCTGGATTGGAACAGTCGCAGAGTTTTGGGATTAGCAATCGGCCTAGCGGGAGTTGCTGCGCTCGTTGGATTAGATGTAAAAGCAGATTCGTGGTGGGCAGTTGCGGCCTGCATGATTACGGTAATCGGTTACGCCACTGGCCCGATTTTGATTTCGACAAAACTTGCCGACGTTCCGAGTTCAGGAATCATCACTTTGGGAATGATCTTTGTGTCCCTCTTGTATTTACCAATTGTCGCGTGGCAAGTTCATAATGACACTTGGCATACTGGCACAGTCCACACAAAAACTTGGATCTCACTCATTGGTCTAGGAGTTTTGTGTACCGCGATTGCTTTCATTGCCTTTTTTGCCTTGATCGACGAAGTAGGGCCAATCCGTTCATCGGTAATCACATACGTCAATCCCGCAGTAGCGGTGATTCTGGGTGTGCTTTTCTTAAGCGAACCGATTACCACCGGAATCTTAGTCGGTTTCCCATTCGTGATTCTTGGATCATATATGGCAACCAGAAAGCCAAGTTTGGTCTAATCGCTAGATAAATGTCCTCGAACATACTGCTTGGGCCAGGGTACTTCATCGCCAAGATCTTTAGCGGCTTGCAATGGCCAACGTGGATTGCCCAGCATCGCCCGACCAATCATTACTGCAGATACCTGGCCTGACTCAAGGATTACTTCTGCCTGTCGACCTGACTGAATTCCCCCAACAGCAACAGTAGGCATTCCGGATTCTTGTTGAATTTGTTTTGCGAAATCAACTTGGTACCCAGGTCCATAAGGAATCTGAGCTGTTGCCACATTGCCACCTGAAGAACAATCAATCATGTCAACGCCTCGCGCCTGCAATTGCCTGGCAAGTTCAACGCTGTCTTGGATGTCCCATCCGCCTTCAACCCAGTCGCTGGCAGAAATGCGAACTAATAACGCCATATTTGCTGGGATCACCAATCTAACTTCCGATGCGATGTCACAGAGTAAACGCATACGATTTTCCAATGAACCGCCGTATTGGTCTTTGCGCTGATTGGAAATCGGGGACAAGAATGAATGTAAGAGATAGCCATGGGCAGCATGAATCTCGATAAAATCAAAGTCCGCTACCAAAGCGCGCTCGGCACCAGCGACAAAATCTGCTTTGATCAAATCAATCTCAGGGATTTTGAGTTCACTTGGATTTGGATATCCATCAAATGCCAAGACCGAGGCACCCTCTGTCTGCCATCCACCATCATCTAGCGCAATAGGCGCGCCGCCGTTCCAGGGAGCATGAATTGATGCTTTGCGGCCCGCATGCGCGAGCTGGATTCCTGCGACTACTCCATGACTATGCGCGAACCTTGGGATTTCAGCAAGCAATTGCGCCTGTTGATCGGTCCAAATGCCCACATCCCCCGGTGTGATTCGACCCTCAGGTCGCACAGCAGCGGCTTCAACCATTACTAGGCCGGCGCCACCTGTGATGAAAGCACCATAGTGAACAGCATGCCAATCTTGGATCAATCCATTTATTGCTGAGTACTGGCACATGGGACTAACCCATGCCCGATTCTTAACCTTTACTCCGCCTATTTGGATAGGCGTGAATAACTGGCTCATAGATCACCGATAGTGGCAACCATGATGGCTTTAATTGTGTGCAACCTATTTTCGGCTTGATCAAAGACCACACTGTTTGGGGATTCAAAAACCTCGTGGGTGACTTCGAGTCCGTCATGCATGCCAGTCTTGTCTGCAATCTCACGGCCAACCGTGGTTTGTTCATTATGAAAGCCAGGCAGACAGTGCATAAATTTCGATTCCGGTTTACCAGTTAATGCCATCGCCTCAGCGTTTACTTGATAGTCGCTCAACAATGAAACGCGCTCATTCCACACTTCAACAGATTCACCCATTGAAACCCAAACATCGGTGTGCACAAAGTCAGCACCAGGAAGTGCCTCTTCCATGCTTTCGGTGAGTGTGATTTTTGCGCCGCTTTTTAGTGCCAGATCCGCCGCAATCTTTTGCACATCTTCAGCCGGCCAGAGCTCGCGCGGGGCAGCAAATCGAACATCCGCTCCGAGTAATGCACCAGAAACTAGCAGTGAGTTACCCATGTTCGAGCGAGTGTCACCTACATAGGCGAAACTGATGTCATTTGGGCGTCGGCCCGAATGCTCAACCATTGTTTGGAAATCAGCCAACATCTGAGTCGGATGCCATTCGTCAGTGAGTCCGTTATAGACCGGTACATCTGAATAAGCTGCCAACTCTTCGACAATCGCCTGAGTCTTGCCGCGGTATTGAATTGCATCGTAATAGCGGCTGAGAACACGAGCCGTATCCGCAATAGATTCCTTATGACCCACTTGCGAAGAGGAACCATCAAGGTAAGTCGTGTGTGCACCTTGATCAAAAGCAGCGACTTCAAAGGCACAGCGAGTGCGAGTTGAAGTCTTTTCGAAAATGAGTGCAATGTTGCGACCAACCATGCGGGCAATCTCGCGGCGCTCACGCTTTGCAGCCTTAAGTTCAATTGACAAATCAATTAGATAAAGGAATTCATCCTGAGTAAAGTCAAGTTCCTTCAAGAAATCACGGTTTTGCAGATTCATAGACGCTCCGAGAAAAGTTAGGGAGTCAAAGGTCAAGACTACCGATGTTCTGCTACCGATACGAACATTTCTAGTTGCAATTATGAAAGTAGCGCTAGTTAGGGCTTAGCCGTTGGTTGGGAAACCTAGGTTAATTCCACCGTGGCTTGGATCAAGCCAGCGACTGGTAACTACTTTGCCGCGAGTGAAGAAATGTACACCCTCGGCACCATGGGCATGAGTATCGCCAAATAGTGAAGATTTCCAGCCACCAAATGAGTAATAAGCCATCGGAACAGGGATTGGGACATTGATGCCAATCATTCCAACTTCTACTTCATTTTGGAATCTGCGCGCTGCGCCACCATCGTTGGTAAAAATCGCAGTTCCATTTCCGTATGGATGATCATTGATGAGCTTTAATCCTTCGTCATAAGTTGCAACGCGAACAACTGACAAAACAGGACCAAAAATTTCATCCGTGTAAATGCTCATGTTAGTTGTGACATTGTCGAACAAAGTTGGTCCAATGAAATAACCAGCACCATCGCTATCGGCAATCACATCACGGCCATCCACAACAATTGTTGCTCCTTGGGCCACACCTTCATCAATGTAAGACTTGACCTTGTCGCGATGGGCCGCGGTTACCAAAGGGCCCATGTCACTATCACGCGTACCATCACCCGTGCGAATCTTAGAAACACGTTCAGCGATTTTTGCAACAAGCGCATCTGCGATTGGCTCGATAGCCACAAGGGCTGAGATCGCCATGCATCTTTCACCCGCTGAACCGAAACCGGCGTTTACCGCAGAGTCTGCAGCCAAATCTAAATCAGCATCAGGCAGAACAAGCATGTGATTTTTTGCTCCACCAAGTGCCTGCACTCGTTTGCCATGTGCAGTTCCTGTTTCGTAAATGTATTTGGCAATCGGCGTTGACCCAACGAAGCTGATGCTTTTTATGTCTGGATGAGTGAGCATCCGGTCAACGGCTTCTTTGTCTCCATGAATTACATTGAAAACGCCATCAGGTAAGCCCGCATCTTTCCACAATTGTGCGATGAAGTTTTGGGCCGAGGGATCTTTTTCACTTGGCTTGATGATTACGGTATTTCCCGCGGCTATCGCTATAGGGAAGAACCACATCGGCACCATCGCAGGAAAATTAAATGGTGAGATTATGCCGACAACTCCAAGCGGTTGACGGATGCTGTACACATCAACCCCAGTAGATACAGATTCACTAAAACCACCCTTGAGAAGGTGAGGTATGCCGCAAGCAAATTCAACAACTTCTTGACCACGAGAGATTTCACCAAGTGCATCTGAAAGCACCTTGCCGTGCTCGGCGGTAATGATTGCTGCGAGTTCTTCTTTGCGCGAATTGAGTAATTCGCGGAACGCAAACATGATGCTCACGCGCTTGCTGATTGAAGTGGCCGCCCAGTCAATGCTTGCTTGCCTTGCAATAGCTACGGCATGATCCATCAACTCTGTGTTGGCAAAATCAACAGTTCCCGATTGCGCGCCAGTTGCTGGATTGAAAACCTGTCCAGTTCGATCACTGGTACCCGACCAGAGTTGACCATTAATCCAATGAGTTATGTGCTGCGACATTCAAATCTCCTACTGCTTATTGTCTAAATCTACCTGTTATCAGGTTGTGGTGATTGCAAAATGGTGTTTGTGAAATCGGTCGACGCCTAGCGGCGACTTCGATTTTGCTATAAGGAATTCCCGATATGTACTCCAGAAACACGAAAGGATCCCTGAAAGGGATCCAATTGTGTTTGTGGAGCTGAGGGGATTCGAACCCCTGACCCCCTGCATGCCATGCAGGTGCGCTACCAGCTGCGCCACAGCCCCAAGAACCTCTACCTTAGCAAGTGCTCGCGATCACTGACCAACTGGTCACTGGTCATCGCCAATCGCAGGCTCAGGCAATGAACCTGCGTTGTACTCACTCAGACGCCAATTTAATCCCACATGTCGTGGTGTGGAATCATCAAGCTCGACTAACACACTCCATTGCGCATTGGATAAGACACCTAAGGCTGACCACTGGATTGGTTCAAGCGCTAACAATCTTCCTAATCCAGCTCTCAGTGCGCCGCCATGAGAAGCGACAACAAGAGTTCCACCTGCAGGCACTTGAGCTAACCCTCGCTCTATGCCTCTGATAACTCGCTCGGCTACTTCCAAGCGAGTTTCGCCGCCACCAGGACGAAGATTTGAATTTCCGCCCCAGGCTGCATAATCCTCGGGATACTTATCGATGATTTCCTGTTTAGTTAATCCTTGCCATTCGCCACCGAAAGTCTCGCGTAAATCTTCATCAAGAATTACCGGTTTGCCGACAAGATCCCCTAGTGCCTGCGCGGTCTTACGGGCGCGCATAAGGTCACTCGCGATAATGTGATCTGGGTTCATTCCGGCTAAAGTTTGGGCGGCCCGACGCACTTGGTCTAATCCAACATCATCAAGATCGATATCTTCTTGACCTTGAAAACGAGAAATCGCATTCCAAGATGTGCGGCCATGCCGCCAAAGAACTAGACGCCGAGTGCTCATACCAACTCCACCGCGATTTGAGGGCAATCACGCCACAGACGTTCAAGATCATAAAGGCTGCGCTCTTCTTCTTGCTGAACATGCACAACGATGTCAAAGTAATCCAGCAAAACCCATTTACCTTCACGCGCACCTTCGCGGCGAATTGGGTCAATATCTATGGCATCAAGCGCGGCTTCAATGGCGTCTACAATTGCGGAAACTTGACGCTCATTGTTAGCTGAACAGATTAGGAAGATATCTGTGATTACTAGATGTTCGCTCACGTCGAGCAAAGTGATGTTCTCTGCCTTCTTATCAAATGCAGCTTGAGCGGCAATCTTTGCAATTTTCAGAGCATGGTCTGTTGCGGTCATTTAATTCACGCTTTCTTTTTTGTTGTCCTTAGCACGATAGTCCAATCCGACCGTAATGACCGCATCTGCAATCGCGCTGAGCTTAGTTGTGGAATCTTTTTCGCGAATTATCCGGGCATTAGGCAATTTAACCGTTGTAAGTAGCGCGCGAGCTTGCGCAAGCGATATCCAGGGCGCAATTCGAATGGTGCTGACTTTTTGCGCTTTGATTTTTCCACCATCGACAAAGGCAAACTTGGTTTTGCGAATGTCTTGACGTATTTGAAGGGTCGCTTTGCTTGAACTGCTCTTAATCAACAAGCGCCATGGTCCCTTAGTAACAGGCAAGATTGCCTGAGGGCAGAGGGTTGCAATTTCACTGCTAATCGTTTCCAAATTGAATCTTCTTAGCCCAATCTTTTTCGTAACTCCTAGTTCCGAAACTGTTGTGCTAAGAGTTTGATATTTTGCTTCATCCCAAAGGCCACTTGCGACAAGCAAGACCAAATTCCTGGCAACGAGTTCAGTTGGAACAGTCGTTCGACCAAGCGAGCCGAGTGCAGAGATAGTTTCGTCTACGCGTTGTTCATCATTAGGTAGTTTCGCGAGCGTGGCACTTAGTACTGTATTAATTCTTTTGATGCGAGCACTCTCAGGTTCCCCTGGCACAACGAGTAAGGCATACCCGGCAGCGCGATTGCCATCTAGGCGAACCATCCCACTGGGAATAAGGACCTTGCGCTTTTGTTGGTTAATAACCTTCACAGATTTTGGAATGTTTACATAGATTCCTTTAACGCTATCGACTAACCCTGCTAGCGCTAGGCGCCTTAGGGTCAAGGATCCATCAACCCGAATGTTGCTCGCTACCTCAACTGCTACTTGTACTTGGTTAGCCGAAGACTCAAACCCTGCATCGCGAAATCGCAGCATATGTTGAGCATCAACATCCAAGCCTGTTCGTGAATCAATGTTGAAGACACGCAATTCAGATAACTCTTGATTCTGAACAGCAATGAACCCACCAACTACGCGTCGGTTATCGTCCGCCAGAGTGATTAGCAGATTTCTAACTTCCAGTTTGGGTTCAACCGGACTTTCACTCGCATTGGGTGTTGCAGTTACATAAAGCGGTAACGCGGTTGGTTGGCCATTGCCCTTGATTAAAAAGATCAGGGTAAATATCCCTATCCCGACAAGTCCAAAGACAAGCCACTGCAAAAAAGCCGGAATTCTTTTCACTAGTTGTACAAGTTTTCTTCAAGAATGTAATCAATTACCGGATCAGGAACAAGATATTTACATCCGACACCCTGTCCAAAACGTTTGCGCAATTGGGTTGCTGATATCCGCACCTCTGGCATTTGGACACTCAAAAAATCAAATGGCACTTCAGTCGGGTCCAGACCAGGTCGATTTACGGAAACCACTTTGACTAGGTCTAGAAATTCTTCCCATCTATGCCAAGTCGTCATACCTAAAAGGGCATCAGCACCGACAATCCAAAAGATCTCATGATTTGGATTGTCCTTTTGCCATTTCTCTACCGTGTCAATTGCATAGGTTGGTCCGCTTCGCTGGATTTCTAAGTCGCTGACCGTAAAGCGTTCATCGTCAGCAACTGCTCGATTTACCATTTCAAATCTGTGCTGAGCGGATGAAATCTTATGCTCATCTTTTTGCCATGGATGTCCTGCCGGCATAAAAACTACAGTGTCCAAGTTCAACGCAGTATGTACTTCGCTGCCCGCGATTAAATGCCCAACATGAATTGGGTCAAAAGTGCCACCGAGAATGCCAACGCGCATTAGGTTATCGATCTTGATTAAATCTCGTCACGACGAAAAGCGCCAGCGAGAATATCGCAAACGTGACTAGACCAAAACCCCACCAAGGGAAAGATTCCATAATTACAGCCTACCTTCTTGATTAGCCACGCACATGGCCATTGCCAGTCACGATATAAGTTGTGGTTGTTAGTTCGCTTAGGCCCATTGGTCCACGAGCGTGCAGTTTCTGGGTTGAGATGCCGATCTCAGCACCAAACCCAAACTCAGCGCCATCGGTAAATCTGGTTGAAGCATTCACCATGATGACTGCAGAATCAAGTCCGCTAGTGAATTGTCGTATTGCGGGTTGTGAACGCGAGACAATCGACTCTGTGTGACCCGTTGACCATTTGCGGATATGCGCAATGGCCGCATCAATGTCATCAACAACGGCGCCGGCAATGTCTAAGCTGTAGTACTCGTCACCCCAGTCCTTCTCTGTGGCAACTGCAAACGCTGTTCCAGAGTCAGCCGCAAATGCACCCATTGTGGTATCACCGTGAACTGTCACACCAGCCTCACGAAATGCCTTCATAAGGCGTGGCAGAAATTCTGCTGCAATCCCTCGGTGAACTAGAACCGTTTCCGCAGCATTACAAACGCTAACTCGCTGGGTCTTTGAGTTCATGACGATTTCAATGGCCATGTCTAGATCCGCCGACTCATCAACATAAACGTGACAATTGCCAACGCCTGTTTCAATTACCGGAACTGTCGAATCATTAATCACTGAATTGATAAGTCCGGCGCCGCCACGTGGAATGATCACATCCACAAG
>CAIVPQ010000035.1 GCA_903907835.1 uncultured Actinomycetes bacterium | reverse complement strand
GAGTACTAATTATCTCAGGAATTGCCATTCGGAGAATGGTGTTAGGTAAGTTGGTTGATGGTCTTTACATCTGAGGGAATCCGTTTACCAAGACTCTCGGGTGGCACCATGAGATCCCGCTTAGCAGGGGTTGTGAGTGGTTGCTAGAGGTAAGTGCAGCTAGATCTTTCTATTACCAAATTTCTAGACTTAAGCAATCAGTGGGTATTTGAGAAAAAGCTTTGTCTCGACTGACTAGCGTTGATTTAACTGACGCTGCATGGGCAGCAATCATCATGTCGAAATCCCTCAAATTGATGCCTTGTGATTCTAGGCTATTGCACAGTTCACCATAGCGGACGGCGGCTTGTTCATCCCAAGGCAGTACATCAATTCGCAATAGTACTTGGGTGAGTGCATTTCTCAGTCGAGTGGGTTGGCCTCTGCGGTGTAATCCGTATTCCAGCTCGGCCAAGGTCACGCTGGACATTGCGACCTGACCAACGGGGACCTTTGTTAATCGATTCAGTAAATCATTATCGCGACCCTGCATGATGTGACTGATGATGTTGGTGTCGAGCAGGTACTGCGGGCTCATTTTTGGCCGTTCTCAAAGGGGTCGCGACGTGTGTTGGTTTGGCGGCGCTCAATGAGCAAATCTTCCTCGGCGTTGAGTTTCACAACGTCGATTAAACCCTGCCAATCGGTTGGCTTGCGGGACAGCACTACATCTCCGGTAACGGGGTCATGGCGGATGAAGACTTCCGTCACATCAAATCGAAATTCCAGTGGAAGGCGGACCGCTTGGCTGCGACCGGTGGTGAATATCTTGGCAGTTTGGTACACGGCGCCTCCGCGAGGTGAATGGTATATCTCATGGTATATACCACCATCTTTGATGTCAACGGAGATTTCTTGCTACTTATGTCGAGATCGTAGGTCGTGGATGCAGTATCGCAATTTGTCGGTAAAGATAAATAAGTACCAACAATTAAAATTATTCGATTTAAGAAGTTTGAATATGGGCTCTGGCGCGTTAATTTGTGTTGACAATGGCTATACGTCAATCGAAAGTCGACTATTGAGCAGATACACAAGGAGGTGAAAATGCATGATGCGGCAATAAATCTAAGGGTGTTGCCAGAGCAGCGAGATTTGATCGACCGTGCAGCTAGTCTGCTAGGCAAGAATCGATCGGACTTCATGTTGGAAGCTGCGTGTGAACGAGCGCAGGTTGTAGTTTTGGATCAGGTTTTCTTTGGATTGGATGAGAAAAAATTTGATCAATTTATGACTCAGTTGGATGCGCCGATTGAGCCGAATCCGGGTTTGCAGAGATTGCTGTCAGTCGAATTAACCTGGGAAAAGTGATTACGTGGCTTTAAATATCAGATTTGATTCTTGCTAGGCTTGCTGTAGACCAGCGCGCACAAGGGTTGAAGCTGGGCGGCGCTTTGCTGAAAGATGCTTTATTTCGAGCTGTTCAAGTATCGCAGCAAGCGGGTGTAAGGGCGCTGCTAGTTCATGCCTTGCATGACCGGGCCAAAAACTTTTACGAACATTATGGTTTTCAGCCGTCTGCCATTCAGCCAATGACGCTGATGCTAAGGCTAGACAAAATTACCTAGCATCGCAAAGATTCTTGAGCAGTAAATCATTCCACT
>CAIVPQ010000034.1 GCA_903907835.1 uncultured Actinomycetes bacterium | reverse complement strand
GCAATCCCAGATCGTCTAATGGCAGGACAGCACCCTTTGGAGGTGCTTATCGTGGTTCGAGTCCACGTCTGGGAGCCCTCGGACAAGTTAGACTAGAGCAGTGTCCAACACTACAAATTCTGGCAAGAGCCTAAATGCGGTAGTTATTTTGGCTGCGGGTATGGGTACTCGCATGAAATCTAATCAGCCTAAAGTCTTACATTCAGTGCTTGGGTTATCTCTGGTAGAACATGTGCTGGGTGCAGTCGCTCCGCTAGATGCGCAAAATACAGTCGCTGTAGTCGGACATGGCCGCAGTTTGGTCGAAGCCAAAATTCAGAACTCGCATCCCGCTGTTATCTCGGCATTTCAAGAACAACAAAATGGCACTGGCCATGCTTTAGCTGTGGCATTGGAAGCCTTGCCTGATTTGGACTCGGGACTTGTTCTGGTGATGGCTGCAGATACACCGCTGTTAACAACTCAGGTACTCAGCTCGTTAATTGCTGTTGCTCAAGATGCCGCAGCCTCAGTCTTGACTGCCGAATTGATTGATCCAACTGGCTATGGTCGAATCATTCGCAACCTTGCCGGAGATCTTGACCAAATTGTTGAACAATCCGATGCAACTGCTGAGCAGCACAAAGTTTCAGAAGTGAACTCAGGAGTCTATGTTTTTGACGGTGCATTGATCCGTGATGCTTTGGCTCGGGTAGGAAACGCCAATGCTCAAGGAGAGCAGTACCTAACCGATGTAATTGGCATCTTGCGCGGTGATGGTCACACTGTTCGCGCGTTAGTCACCAGCGAGGAAAACATCTTGGGAGTGAACGACCGTCGCCAACTGGCTCAAGCTGGACAAGTCCTACGATCACGCATTGTTGAACAATGGATGCTTGATGGAGTTACGATGATTGACCCAGGCAGTGTTTGGATCGATAGTTCTGTCACTTTGCATCCTGATGTGACTTTGCTTCAAAATGTGCAACTGACCGGCACAACTGTCGTTCATCCTGGAGCGGTTGTTGGACCAGATTGCAGTCTTCACAACACCGTTGTCGAAAAATCAGCCAAGGTTGTTCGAACTGTCGCTGACAGCGCACACATTGGCGAAGAGGCGAGTGTTGGCCCATTCACTTATCTAAGACCTGGCACGATTCTTGGCAAAAAGGCTAAGGCCGGGGGATTTGTCGAAATGAAAAACGCCGAGTTAGGTGAGGGAGCAAAAGTTCCGCATCTGTCATATGTAGGCGACGCTGAAATTGGTGAAGGTACCAACATTGGGGCGGCCACAATTTTTGTTAACTACGATGGCGAAAAGAAGCACCGCACCACAATTGGCAAACATGCTCGAATCGGTAGCGACACTATGTTGATTGCTCCGGTCACGGTGGGCGACGGCGCCTATACGGCTGCGGGATCAGTCATAACCGAAGATGTTCCGGCTGGAGCAATTGGTGTTGGTCGTAGTCGCCAGCGCAACATTCTTGATTGGGTCTTAAGACGGCGACCCGGTACTAGCTCAGCACAAGCAGCAGTGGCAGACTCATCAATGACAAACACCAAGTAAAGGATTCGCACATGACTGGGAAAATACAGAGTAATGCCAAGAGAATGGTGTTACTAGCGGGGCGTTCTCATCCAGAGTTAGCTAAGGAAGTTGCCGAGTCACTTGGTGTAGACCTAGTTCCAACTAAGGCCTATAACTTTGCCAATGGTGAAATCTTTGTTCGATTTGAAGAATCTGTTCGAGGTTGCGATGCGTTTGTTTTGCAAACACACACCGCGCCGGTAAACGAATGGATTATGGAACATTTACTCATGGTGGATGCACTTAAGCGCGCTTCAGCAAAGCGCATAACAGTTGTCGCACCTTTCTATGGTTATGCGCGTCAGGACAAAAAGCACGATGGTCGCGAGCCAATTTCTGCTCGTCTAATTGCTGATCTTTTCACTGCAGCAGGAGCAACTCGCATGATGAGTGTGGACTTGCACACTGCTCAAATCCAAGGTTTCTTTAATGGTCCAGTAGATCACCTTTTTGCACTTCCAATTCTGGCCGCACACATTGGACGTACGGTTCAGCGCGACAAAATTACTGTTGTCTCGCCAGATGCAGGTCGCGTACGCGTTGCAGAACGCTGGACTGACATCCTTGGTTCACCACTAGCCATCATTCATAAGCGTCGCGATCCAAACATCCCTAATGAAGCCAAGGTACTTGAAGTAGTTGGCGATGTAAGAGGACGCATTTGTGTCGTTGTAGATGACATGATCGACACCGGCGGCACGATCGTCAAGGCTGCCGAAGCCCTATTTGAAAATGGCGCCGAAGATGTAATCGTCACCGCTACCCACGGTGTCCTTTCAGCACCAGCGGCCGAGCGCCTGGCGGCTTCTAGGATTCGTGAAGTAGTAATCACTGACACACTGCCAATTCCGGCTGAAAGTCGCTTCGACAAGCTAACTGTGTTGCCAATCGCTCCTTTGTTGGCGCGCGCAATTCAAGAAGTCTTTGACGAGGGTTCGGTCACTAGCCTGTTTGATCACGTAGGCGTTTAGCACTTCATTCGTAACTGCGATTTGACCTAGGGGTCATACCTTGGGCTACTCTTAGAGTGCTCCTCGGCGAGGGCTACCAGGTAGCCGTTATCGACGAAGGTCTGCTGTGGAGCTGATCCGCACGACCAATTTAGGAGTTCATAAAGATGTCAACTGCACTTGTTTCAGAATTGCGTACCGATTTCGGCAAGGGTGCAGCACGTCGCCTTCGTCGTGACGGAAAAATCCCAGCAGTGGTTTACGGTCATGGCACCGTTCCATTTCATGTGAGCTTTGATGCTCACGCTCTAACTCTTACTCTTCGCAAGCGCGCTTCCTCTATTGAGGTAGTAGTCGAAGGCAAGACTTTGATTGTTGCTCCTCGCGATATCCAGATTGATCCAGTTCGTCGCGGCCTAGAGCATGTTGATCTTTTCATCATCACTGCCGCCGAAGCTGCAACGATCGCTCGCGAAGCAGCAGATTCATCTGCTCGCTACGAGGATATTGGTGCTGATGCAATTGCCTCTGCTGTAGCCAAGGCTTCTGCGCGTGATGCTCGTCTTGAAGGTGATGCAATAGAAGCATCAGATTCTTCTTCAAGAT
>CAIVPQ010000033.1 GCA_903907835.1 uncultured Actinomycetes bacterium | reverse complement strand
GTCATCTACCGTTCGAGTATTTGTCACAGTACTGGTCGCCCTTCCGGTACCGCAGGGCACATTATTCGAACCGAACAATTTCGGCATTGTTGTTCGCTATAGCGCGCTTCATAAGTTTCATCGAGAATTATTGAAGCAGCTGAGGCCAGGCGATCTTCGAGAGAAACTTCTGACTCTTGATCATGGTCACCGGCATTCACAAATTGGACAATCGGTAAATCCTTTTGGTCTTTTGGTGAGGATCGCAACTGCACTAAGGCGGCACCCTTGACATTCATCTCAGGACCTAGCGAGTTTTCAGATGTTCCATCTTCATATTTTCCTGACTTAACCAAATATGAATACAGCGCCAACTGGATGTCAGTGGGTAGCTCTTTCTTCTCCATAGGTTTGCGCCCAGTCTTGAAGTCATAGACAACAACTCCATCTGCCTGGAATTCAATTCGATCTGCTCGCCCATTTACACTCAGCTCAATTACTCGAGGTGAGCCGTCTAAGTTTGTTGTGTTCACCGAAGTTTTAAGCGTTAAACCGGCTTCGGCAATGCTCTCAACTTCACCTTGTTGCACTAGCCAGGCAAACAGGCGACTTGAAACAGCATGTGCCTCTGTGCGCATTTGTTTTGATTCCCAGGCAGCCTCGTAGCCCATTCCTGGCCAGAGACGATCCAGCTTTTGATCAATGGCGTCCATGTCCAATGGGATTTCTTTGGTTTGTATCCCTTGGGCAATCGCATGAATCGCATTGCCAAAGACCATGACCGTTTCTGCTTGCGAAGTTGCCTGCACCTGACGCTCAAGGAACCATCTAGCGGGACACTCTTCAATCGCGCGCACGGTTGAGGGAGATAGCGAAATAGGTTCGCTCGGAGGATTCACATTTTCAGTTACGGATTTGATGCCCCACCAATTCTGAGGATTCGCCGCCTTAAATGTGTCACCAGTTTGTTGAGCCAAAATTGCCAACTGGTGTGCTGCTACTTTGCGCATTGCGAGTGAATTTTCTGGATTATTCAATTCTTTGCGTAATCCGGCAATGAGGCCATCAACACTTAATGGCCGAGAAGGTCTTCCTGGCTTATGTTTAACATTTTCGATGGGCAACAAGTCCTTGAAGTCCTGCACAAATCGTGATGGGACTGAGCCATCTTCTTTAGCTGATGTATCAACCGCTGTTACCACCAGATGGTTCATTGCCCGGGTCACGGCTACATAAAAGAGTCGACGTTCTTCATCCAAAAGTTCGCGCGCAGTTGTCGCCATCAGCTCGCGACGAGGACCAATGCGATCTGCCTGTAAAAGTGTTTGGCGTTGCCTTAAGTCGGGCCACAAATCTTCTTGGGCACCCGCGATTACTACATACTTCCACTGCAAACCCTTGGATTTATGTGCCGTTAAAAGCCGCACAGAATCGCTACGGACATCATGTTCTGCCAAAGAACCGGCCGGTATTTCTTGTGCTTCTATTTCAGCCAAGAAGTTCGTTAGGTCTTTACCTCGACCTCTCGAAACAAATCGGTTAGCTAAATCGTTCAGCGCACAAATAGCATCCAGGTCACGATTTGCACGCTGACTTGCGGTACCAAAAGAAAATGCCTGCCGTTCAAGCTGTGTTGGCCAGTTTGTGCCTTGCCAAATCTCCCAAAGAACAACACCGGGTCCCATACCTTTGCGCATCTTGCATCGAACATCATTAAGAAGATTGCCCAATTTTGTGATTGTGGCGATTGTACTGTCATGGCGACCGGGCTCGATGTCTATAAGTTTTCTTGGATCGGCTAATGCCTCGCAGATTAACTGTGCGGATGGTCGCGCCGCTTGTTCCCGCGTCCCATCTAATTTGCGCAGGAGTTGACCAAGTCTGCGGATATCAATTGGATCAATCTGAGCAAGCGGACCCTGCAGCAATAGCAAAGCTACGTCAGGAGTGAGTGCCCGTTCATCGTCAACAACTCGTAAAGCTGTGACGAGTGGGGCAACTGCAGGGTCAAGGTGCAGCGGAATCTCGTCTGCAGCTATCTCAACTGGAATACCGGCAGCAATTAGCGCTCTATGAATAGCCGGAAGAGTTGTTACCGCGGATCGGACAATTATTGCCATCTGCGACCACTTGTAGTCATTTTGAACTTTTGCACGCGCAACTAGATCTGCAATATGACTAGCCTGAGCACCATCAGAATCGAATGTCAATAGATCCACTTGACCCGCGGAAGTTGTTGAACAACTTGGCTTGCGATGTCTTTCGATGTCTACTTTTTGAAATCCGGCCGGGACTCGATCACCAATAACAGCAGTGGCTACTTCGCGTATTTGAGATCCGAATCGACGGCAGGTGCTGAGCACAACATCAGTGACCGGTGTACCAAAAATTGGCTGAAAAATATCTGGAAAATTACGAATGCCTGACTCATCGGCACCACGGAAACCATAAATAGCCTGATCGACATCGCCAACCACAACAAGTGAAGTTTGTGAATTCACCATTGCTTTTAATAGTGCAACCTGACCTGGGTCAGTGTCTTGATATTCATCTACATAGATCGCCTTAAAAGTGGTCTGCAAATATTTCTGAACATCGGCACGATGGCTCAAGATTACGGCGCGATGAACTAACTCGCTGTAATCCAGAGTTCCTTCCATATCTAGGACATCTAGATACTCATTCATGAAACTGCCTATTGATTCCCAAGTCGAGCGACGAGATTCTTGCCCCAATTTTTCAAGATCAACTGGGTCAAGTAGATACGAACGCGTGCGCGCCATGACTGCGCGAATTTCCTCAGTTAGTCCTTTGGTGTTTAAGGCCGGCTCAAGTTCATCTGGCCATCCAACTCGACCATCTGCAACGGCATCATTGAAAAGTTGGCGAGCACGTAGTTGTTGCTCGGGACCAGAAAGCAAGCGGGTTGCATTCTGATAATTTTCCCCATCTTGAAATTTTCGGATTAATGCATAGCAAAAAGAGTGGAAAGTGCTGACTAAGGGAACAGCTCCACCCCCAGTAGCTGTAGCAACTTGATTGCGCCACTCAATAGCGGCCTTACGGCCAAAGGTAAGTCCGAGTACCTCTTCAGGCGCTAACTTGTCTGGACCCGTGAGGCGAGCAGCCATTGCGGCTACTAATGTCGTCGTTTTGCCAGTGCCTGGCCCGGCGAGCACTCGCATAGCGCCAGAACGGTGGGCCACAACGCGAAGTTGGTCACTATCGAGCTCTTGCTTGCCTGGATCTTGCTTAACGCTGCGATCAAGAATTAACTTTGTCATTGGGAACAATTCCACCATGCGCCTGTGACAAATATCGACAAACATGCGCAAAAGCGATTAAACAACGCAATCGTTTCGCATTGTGGGGCTAAAAACGGCAAGATTGTCATAGTTAAGACTTTGGCTGGCTTAGGCGGGGATGTATCGGTGAACGATTCGCAAATTGCCGTGCCCCTAGTAGTTGAAGACTCCGTCCTAAATCGCCGATTGCGGCGACCAGCAGATCTTGCTCGTGCAGCCTTTGCTTTGCTTTCAATCATTGGTGTTGGGTTACTGGCATATGTCGCCCACCAAACAACGAGTGGAATTGATCAAGACATAGCTATTGGCGCTAATCGGCTACCTGCAGCACTCATATTTATAGCGAACCTAGTTAGCGGTTTTAGCGTTCTAGTATTTCCTGGATTAGCGTCAATTGACCTTCTGGTCCGCAGGCGGGCACGCCAACTTGTTGAAGCATTTGGTGGACTGCTCCTAACCGCATTGGTTCTCACATTGGCCTCCTGGTTGTTGCTGCGTTTTGGATCAAACCGCCTACTAGTTTCATTTTCAGGTACAACGAATCTCGACAAAGCAAACCCTTTCAATGTTTTGTTAGGTGGATTCAGTTCCTTCATAACCGTGTCTCGCATGATGTCTCGGAATCGATGGAATGTTTTATCAACAGTGGTACTGAGCTCTATCGCGTTAGCAAGTGTTATCAGCGGCGGTATAACGGCCGCCGGACTTGCCGTTTCTTTGCTATCCGGCTGGTCAGTGGGATTACTCATTCGCTATTTACTTGGCACAGATACCACCCGACCAGCTGGGCGAGATATTGCGCGCACACTGGGCGGCCTTGGTCATCCGTTAAAGATATTGCGCGCAAGTGAAGTCATCCAATCAGGTCGTCGTTACGATGCCACGACAATCGATGGGCAAAGACTCGAACTTATTGTCCTTGACCGCGACCTTGAAGGTGCTGGTCTAGGCGCTGGTCTTTACCGCTCACTGCGCCTACGCGATGATCCCGGTGGCACTGGCACTTCGATGCGCGCACGCCTAGAAAGAATGACGCTGAACAGTTGGGCAATTTCAAGTGCTGGCATCTCGACTCCACACTTACTTTCAGTGGCCGAAGTTGGACCTGATGCTGCTGTCTTAGCCTACGAATACGTGCAGGGCAAGCAATTTGACACCATCGAACATGCCCTCGGCGATGCCGAACTTGCTGGCTGCTGGGAAATTGTGCGCGACCTTCAAGCCGCCCGAATCGCTCATCGAGCGCTTTCTAGCGAGAACTTTTTACTGGGCGCAGATGGTCGGGTTTACATAGTCGGACTTGAAGATGCGGCAATCGCAGCTTCAGATGTTTTGCTAAGAATTGATTTAGCCGAAGCATTGGTGACCTTGTCGTTGTTAGCTGATCCAAGCCGCGCCATCGCTGCTGGTCGAGCCATCCTTGGCGACGCGGGCCTGGCCAGAGCCTTACCCGCGCTTCAACCAGTTGCGCTTTCATTTAGGACCCGCAAGCAGGTGAAAGAAAACAAAGATCTGCTGAGCAACTTGCGAGCCAGACTCCTTGAACTACTACCTGCTGGCGCAACAACCGAGGCAATCGAAATTGAGCGCATCAAACCTCGCACGCTGTTAACTATTGCGGCCGGAACTATTGCTGGGTACATCCTGTTAACCCAACTTGGTCAAGTGAATTTACCTAAATTAGTTCGTGAAACAAATCCAATATGGATGCTGGTTGGTTTTGGTTTCTCCTGCATGACTTATTTCGCGGCCAGTATGACTTTAATTGGCGTTGTTCCTGAGCGATTATCTTTCTGGAAAACTCTTCAAACGCAACTCGCTGCTTCATTCGCGACACTTGTTGCTCCCCCAACACTGGGATCGGTTGCAATCAACGTTCGTTACCTAAACAAACAGCGCTTACCTAGCGCTCTTGCGGGTGCCAGTGTTGCAGTGGCTCAAGTTCTTGCATTCTTAAGTCACTTAATTTTGCTACTGATCATGATTATCGCTGCCGGCACTTCAAAAGATTTCACTTTCAAACCATCTCGCACCGCAATTTTAGTTGCCATCTCGATTGCCCTTATCGCCTCAGCACTTTCGACAATTCCAAAGATTCGAACACTGGTTACCGAGCGCGTGCAACCCTTTATTGGTCAAGTTGTTCCCAGGATTACCTCGCTGGCAAACAATCCTGGAAAATTAGCAACTGGTATCGCGGGCGTGCTTTTGCTCAATCTTGCCTACTGCGCTTGTTTAGTTGCATCAGTGCGAGCGTTCACGACTGAAGGTTCTATTGCGGCCATCTCGCTTGTTTACTTGGCTGGTGCGGTGCTCGGTCAAGCGGCGCCAACACCGGGTGGACTTGGCGCAGTGGAAGCCGCTATCGCGGCCGGGCTAACTGCCAGTGGAATAGATGCAGGTGTTGCAGTATCTGCAACTCTTGTCTTTAGGCTCTGGACTTTTTGGATTCCAACAATTCCAGGTTGGTTTGCCTTCCAACGTCTCCAAAAATCGGGCGATCTTTAGTAAGAAGGCTTCTCTGGTTCAATCTGACTGACCCACGCTAGGACTCCGCCGCCAACATGAATTGCATCTTTGAAGCCAGCATTTTTAACTACTGCTAGAACTTCAGCTGAACGAACACCTGATTTACAATGCAATACAACTTGCTTGTCCTGCGGAAGTTTCGTTAAAGCATCGCCCATCAAGAATTCATTTTTTGGAATCAAGATCGCGCCAGGGATATTTACAATTTCATATTCACCTGGTTCACGCACATCAATAAGAACGAAATCTTTTTCGCCACGCTCACGAGCCTGCAACATCTCATTGAGTTGTCTCACATTGATTGTGGAATCAACAATTGCCTCAACGGCGGCATCCGAGACAGCGCCACAGAATGCTTCGTAATCAATCAATTCGGTGACTGTTGGATTGGCGCCACAGATTGCGCAGTTTGGATCCTTGCGCATTTTAATCTTGCGGTAAGTCATTTCAAGTGCGTCATAAACGATAAGAGATCCAACAAGTGGATCGCCGATTCCAGTTAGGACCTTGATTGCTTCCGTTACTTGAATAGACCCGATTGACGCGCAAAGCACGCCTAGCACGCCACCTTCTGAACAAGAAGGAACCATTCCGGGCGGAGGTGGCTCTGGGTATAGGCAGCGATAGCAAGGCCCGAATTCAGACCAGAACACACTGGCCTGACCATCAAATCGATAAATCGAACCCCAAATGTATGGCTTATTTAGCAAGACACAGGCATCGTTTACCAAATAGCGTGTCGCAAAGTTGTCAGTCCCATCGACGATTAAGTCGTACTGGGAGAAAAGTTCCATCACGTTGCTTGAATCAAGTCGCTCTTCATGCAAATTGATTTTTACGTAAGGATTTATTTCGCGAACACTTTCGGCTGCGCTCTGTGCTTTTGATCGGCCAACATCGCTTTGACCATGAATAATTTGGCGTTGCAAATTCGATTCATCAACTGTGTCGAATTCTAAGATGCCCAAAGTGCCAACACCTGCTGCAGCTAAGTACATAAGCGCGGGGCTACCTAACCCACCTGCTCCGACACAAAGGACGCGAGCATTTTTCAGGCGCTTCTGCCCGGCCATACCAACCTCAGGAATAATCAAGTGGCGACTGTAACGACGCACTTCATCCACGGTTAGTTCTGAAGCAGGTTCTACCAAAGGTGGCAGCGACATAAAAACTCCTAAGTTCTTCTACCCACTATCCAACCTTGTTTACTTGTTTTTTGTTCCTGCGGGGTCGCTTTGGCCAACAAAGTTGCACTTTTGGGCATAAAGTTAGAGGCACGGGAAAGTAAACGAGTGGAGTAAATCGTGGAAATTAGAATTGGTATCAAAGATTCAAATCGCGATGTTGCGTTGGAAACTAACGAATCTCACAAAGAGGTTTTGAAATTGGTCGAAGCAGCCATTGCCAACTCTTCTTTACTAAATCTCACCGACGACAAAGGTCGCACAGTGTTAGTTCCTGGTGGTGTGATTGCATTCGTCGAAATTGGATCGCCAACTTCCGGTCGCGTGGGTTTTGCCTCGGCATAAGCGAATCAGGATGCCAGGCCGAGTACATCCATTCGGCGAGCATGGCCAACAGTAAGACGATTCACAAAAGCGGTAATTTCATCAGCGCTACCTGCTACTTGAAAAAACAGTTTCTGTAGTTCTGGGCGCGCTGAGGCTACTACCGTTGCTTGGCTGATCATTTCACCCATCAAACGACGGCCCCAAAGCGCAAGACGACCGGCCACTTTAGGGTCATGAGCAATAGCGTCTCTAATACGGCTCACAGCGAATTCAGTTTGACCAGCATCAGCTAATACGTGCAGGACCAGCGAAGCCGTTTGCTCATCTAAATGTGTGGACATCTCGCGGTAAAAATCTGCCGCAATGCCATCAGCCACATAGACCATCAGTACTCGTTCAAGCCAACTATCAGTCGACATGTTGGCATGGAACTGATTTAGGGGCGCGACGAAAGGTTCCATCGCTTGATTTGGATCAAAGCCAAGTTGGGTTAGACGGTCGCAGACTTGAACAAAGTGGGAATATTCGGTGGCGGCAATACCCGCTAATACGATATTGTCCTCCAATTCCGGGGCTAAACGGGCATCGCTGGCGATGCGTTCAAAGGATACGAGCTCGCCATAAGCAAGGGCTCCGAGCAAATCAACAACTGCAAGACTAGTCACGAAGCCTAAGGCTAGGCGATAAAGCGGGTACGATGGAAGTCGGCCACCAAAATGTGCGTGTTTGCCGGTTTATTTTCAGGAGTTCTTATCACTACGTTTGCCGAACTCGGCGTTCCACAAGCAATCTGTTCTGCCTTGGCAGATAACGGCATC
Source organism: uncultured Actinomycetes bacterium (assembly GCA_903907835.1). Classification (GTDB taxonomy): domain Bacteria; phylum Actinomycetota; class Actinomycetes; order S36-B12; family UBA5976; genus UBA5976. The sequence goes on along the minus strand of CAIVPQ010000033.1, from coordinate 32,431 downwards.
ATCGATGCCTTCCCCATTCAAGAGATGACTTTAGGAATTGCAATGGGCGGCCAAGACCTAATTGGCCAAGCAAAAACTGGTACTGGTAAGACTCTGGGTTTTGGTATTCCGTTATTGACTCAACTTGTCACCCCGCAAAGCGCTGAATGGTCAGAATTTAAGAATGCAGGAAAACCACAAGCCCTCGTTGTTGTCCCAACTCGCGAACTTGCAATCCAAGTTGCTAGCGATTTAGAAAAGGCTAGCAAGAATATCGGTGCTCGAGTATTAAGTCTGTACGGTGGCAAATCTTACGAACCACAAGTTGATGCCCTAAAAAATGGGATTGAAGTTGTCGTTGGAACTCCAGGTCGACTAATTGATTTGATGAAACAAAAATTCCTAGACCTCAGTTCTGTGAAAGTTCTCGTCATGGATGAAGCAGACGAAATGTTGGACATGGGTTTCTTGCCTGATGTTGAAACACTCGTTGCCAGTACTCCGGCAAGTCGCCAGACCATGTTGTTCTCGGCAACTATGCCTGGCCAGATTGTGGCTTTGGCTCGTCGCTACATGACTCAGCCAACCCACATCCGTGCAGCAGATCCGTTAAATGACACCTCAATTGTTGATGCAATCGAACAGCATGTTTGGCGAGCACACACTATGGACAAGCCAGAACTAGTGGCTCGTGTACTGCAAGCCGAAGGTCGCGGACTAACTATGGTGTTTTGTCGCACCAAACGCGCGGCAAGCAAACTTGCTGATGATTTAATCGCACGTGGTTTTGCCGCTGCCCCAGTTCATGGCGACTTAGGTCAAGGCGCGCGCGAGCAAGCACTGCGGGCATTCCGTTCTGGGAAAATTGATGTTTTGGTGGCCACTGATGTGGCAGCCCGTGGAATTGACGTGGCAGATGTAACGCACGTCATCAACTACGAATGTCCTGATGATGAAAAGACTTATGTCCACCGCGTTGGTCGTACTGGCCGTGCTGGTAACTCGGGCGTAGCGATCACCTTGGTTGATTGGCCAGACATGGCACGTTGGCAAATGATTAACCGCGCATTGGGCTTGGCTTTCAATGACCCAATCGAAACTTATTCTTCAAGTGACCATGTCTACACCGGGCTTGGCATTTCAAAAGAAGTTACTGGCGCACTGCCACATGCTCAACAAACACGCGAAGGTCTAGGTGGCGAGAATATCGAAGACCTAGGTGAAACTGGCGCTAATAAGGGTCGTCGCTCGCAAACCTCGCAAAAGTCTGGTTCACGCCAAGGCAGCTCTCGTCCAAGTGGCTCTGGTTCACGCCAAGGTGGGCGTGGGGAAAAATCAGATGCACCACGTGCAACTCAGGGTGAAACTGCTAAAAAAGAGCCACGCACAGAGCCACGCGCACCTCGCAATCGAACTCGCTCACGAAGTGCTCAGAACGAGAGCTAATTTGGTGGACTGGTTCAGCCATTCCAACACGAACTAGGTGCTTGTTAGTTGAGTCCAAGTATCAAAGAGCGTTTCTTCTAGTCGAACAGTTACTTCGCTCACGGTTAAATGATCCAAATCTCGGGTATGAACCGCTGTGCCGATATGTAGTTTGATTTTCGGTCGACGAAAAACGCTCGCAAATGCCATCAGGATGCTGCGCTTTACTGTGCCATTGCCGAGTTTGCGGGTGTCATGATGAACGATTGGCACGACAGGCATCTTGGCCGCTTTCGCTAGGCCTGATGCTCCAGGTCGCCAAGAACGAGGTGAAGCTTCGTCATTTATCTTGACGTCACCTTCAGGGTAAATGAGAACAACTTCATTGTTGCGAAGTGCCGCTAGGGCTGCGCGATAAGCAGCTCGTCCATCATGTTGATCCGTTGGGATGATTCCGCTTCCCGTACACACCTGCTTAGCTACTGGGAAGTCCCACATGTCCGATGTGCCAACAGGTCTAATGTGGCGACGATGTGTGCAGGTGCCAACACAAGGACCATCGGTGGTAAATCCAAGTCGATGCAGAGTACCGATAACAACAATTACATCCACGACTGTGGTGTGGTTAACCACGATTAGCGCTGGACCTGGCTGATCAAGAACGTCCAAATTGCTGTGACCGGAAATTGAAATTCTCGAAACCATTCGCGACATGCGTGCCAAAAAAGTGCCAGGTCCAACCATTATTTACCAACCTCAAATTGCTGGCCGGAAACCAATCCCGCTGCGCGACCTTTAGCGCTCACTACTAGAGCCATCTTTCGAGATGCTTCATCAATCATCTGTGATCCCAGCATCACTGCACCGAGTTGACCGCCTATTTGCGAGGTGTGATATTCGTAAGCCTGAAGAATTAATTCGGCTTGTTCAAATTCTTCTTGAGTTGGCGAGAATATTTCATTGACCAACTCAATTTGATCCGGATGTAAAACCCATTTGCCGTCAAAACCTAAAGCAGCCGAACGATTTGAACTTAGCGCTAGTCCTTCTAAATCTTTGATTTCTAGGTACGGTCCATCTATCACTTGTTTGCCAAATGCCCGTCCAGCAACAAGCAACTTCATCAAGGCGTAGTGGTAGGCATCTCCTTCGGTGTAACCCGATGGCTGGGCCCCAACATTTAGGCTCCGCATATTTATGCTTGCCATAAAGTCGGCTGGACCGAAAATTATTGTTTGGATTCGATTTGAACTTGCCGCAATTACCTCTACATTGATTAGCCCGAGCGCATCTTCAATCTGTACTTCGATGCTGACTTGGCCAAGTTCAATATTTTGGCTTGATTCCCATTGCGCTAAACGGTGCACAAGCCAGAAAACATCTTCTACCGATTGAACTTTAGGCAAAATTATTGAGTCAAGATTGTGTCCCGCACCAGCCAGTATAGTTTCAATGTCTTCATCACACCATTGAGTTCCCGTGCCATTAATTCGCACACTGCGAATGCGAGAGCCGTAGCCGCCTTCATTTAATGCTTTGACAACATTTTCGCGAGCCGCTGTTTTGGCTAAAGGCGCCACAGAATCCTCAAGATCAAGGAAAACTTGGTCAGAATCCAAGGATTTGGACTTTTCCAACATGCGAATACTGCAGCCAGGCACAGCTAAAACTGTTCGCCTAGCTCGAATATGTTGCAGTGGCACATTCATTAAGCAAGTCCCTTTCTGTCAGCCAAGAGCCTACTTGAACGCGAGAGAATGTCAGATTTTGCATGATTGCGCATTCGCAAAATTAACTGGCAACCACATTGGAGGACCTTAACAAGGCAAAATAACGGTAATCTTCATGTGTGAGCACAACAACTTCTCGGATTTACCTCGCCAGGCTGGCGGGGACTTCTGTGTTTGATCCTGCAGGCGATCAGGTCGGAAAAATCCGCGACATAGTTGTTAATTCAAGGATCAACAACAAGGCTCCCACGGTTTTGGGTCTTGTTGTCGAAGTTGCACCTAGGCGTCGCATCTTTGTTCCTATGTCGCGGGTAACAGCAATTGACCCAGGCACAGTTGTTACCAGCGGAGTCGTAAACCTACGCCGATTCGAACGTCGCGCTGAAGAGACTTTGGTGATTGCTGAACTCCTTGACCGTAAAGTGACTCAGAATTCATCCGGCAATAGCGTAATAATTCAAGACATCGCAATGAGCCAAGATCGTACGCGCGAATGGGTTATTTCCAGAATCTTTATTCGCGAACATGGCGCAGGTTTTGGTCGCCGAGGTGCTACTTCTACGGTCGAGTGGAATGCAGTCTCAGGCTTATTCCTTGAATCCGAACAACAACCAGTCGATTCGCTACTCGCCTCAGTTGAACAAATGCGTCCGGCCGACCTAGCAAATCTTTTACAAGAGCTGCCCCAGAAGCGCCGGCTAGAACTCATTAGCGGGTTGGATCTAGAAAAACTTGCAGATGTTTTTGAAGAGCTTCCTGAAGATGATCGAGTTGAGATCATGACTGCAATGGGGATGGATCGTGCGCGTGAGGTTCTTGAAGAAATGGATCCTGACGATGCGGCCGACTTACTAAGTGAACTTCCTCCTGAACAAGCCCAAGAATATCTCGATGGAATGGAACCTGAAGAAGCCGATGACCTTCGACGACTTTTGGCCTATGACGATTTCTCAGCCGGTGGCATGATGACAACCGAGCCAGTGATTCTGGCTCCGGATGCGACTGTGGCTGAGGCTTTGGCCCATTTGCGTGTTGCAGAGCTTTCGCCAGCCTTGGCCTCACAGGCCTATGTTGTGCGCCCGCCTACCGAAACCCCAACAGGGCGCTATCTCGGCGTGGCACACGTGCAGCGCTTACTCAGAGAGCCTCCTTCAGCGCTTGTCTCGGGCATTTTGGACACTTCGTTAGAGCCAATCGGACCTGGGGCACCACTTGGTCAGGTTGCTCGTTATTTTGCAACCTACAACTTGGTGGCTCTACCTGTTGTAGACGAGAATGATCATTTGATCGGTGCAGTCACAATTGACGATGTTATTGACCACATGTTGCCGGAAAATTGGCGAGAAAACGAGATAGATGAGGAGGGCTGATTATGGCACGCAAGACATCACGTGGACCACGCTTGGATCAGCCGCTAGAGCGTAGCCGTTCACTTCGTCCGTCAGTTGATTCTGAAACAGCCGGTCGCGTTAGCGAACGTGTTGCCCGGTTCTTAGGATCTTGGCGTTTTTTGGGTTACATGACTCTGGCAATCGCGGTTTGGGTGCTTTGGAATATTTTCGCCCCAGAAAGTCTTACTGTTGACGGATACCCATTCCTGTTTTTAACTTTGGTTTTGTCGTTGCAGGCTTCGTATGCAGCCCCGCTAATTTTGTTGGCGCAAAATCGACAAGCCGACCGCGATCGTGTGCAGTTTCAAGAAGATCGCGATCAGACCGAACGCTTACTGGCAGACGCTGATTATTTAACTCGTGAAATTGCATCCTTGCGATTAGCGCTGGGTGAAATGGCTACTCGAGATTATTTGCGCGGAGAGATTCGTGACTTACTCGAAGAATTTGCTGAACTACTTAAGACCTCAAAATCTCAAGATTCTTCGTCAGAAGAAAATGCCTAAACTTAATCCCTTTGGAGAACGCGTGAGTTTGTCCCGTACCGCAATTGATACTGCCCTGTCGACGGTAATTGACCCGGAAATCCGCAAACCTATTACCGAAGTTGGAATGGTCAAAGGCGTTGAAGTTTCGGACAAAGGTGTTGTCACTGTTGGGGTTTTCCTAACAATCTCCGCCTGTCCAATGCAAGACACAATCGTGCAGAGCGTTAAGGATGCAGTTTCCAAGGTCGAAGGTGTGACAGGCGTTGAGGTTGACCTCGATGTCATGAGTGATGAACAACGCGCTGCCCTTCGCGAACAATTGCAAGGACCCACTAAAGAGATTCGTTTTAACCGACCTGAATCACTAACCAGGATCTATGCAATCGCTTCTGGCAAAGGTGGTGTTGGTAAGTCATCAATAACTACAAACCTTGCCGTTGCAATGGCCGCTCAAGGTCTTTCGGTTGGCATTGTTGATGCAGATATTTATGGACACTCAATTCCAGACATGATGGGCATTACCGCCTCACCATTGCGCGTGGACAGCATGATCATGCCGCCAGAACGTTTCGGGGTGCGGGTGATGTCGATGCTTCCCCTTAAGCGTGAAGGACGCCATGAGCCACTAGCGATGCGTGGACCAATGCTTCACAAATATCTTGAATCGTTTTTGGCCGAAGTATGGTGGGGCGACCTAGATGTGCTTCTTCTGGATCTTCCGCCAGGCACTGGTGACATTGCAATTAGCACCGCTCGGCTACTACCTGCAAGTGAATTGATTATTGTCACAACGCCTCAACCAGCTGCTGCTGATGTTGCGATTCGTGCTGGCATGTTGGCGCCCCAGCTAGAGCAACGTGTGAGTGGGGTAATAGAAAACATGTCGGCATTTGCCTGCCCTCATTGCGATGAACCTATTGACATGTTTGGCGCCGGAGGCGGTCAAATGGTCTCCGATGTCCTAACTGAAAAGCTCGGCGTGGATGTGCCATTACTTGGCAAAATTGCCTTTGATCCAAATCTGCGCGTTGGCGGAGATGCTGGGGAACCATTGGTCTTGAGCCAACCACAAGCACCTGCGGTGGTGGCCCTAAAAGAGATAGCCAGCCAATTGACAAGTCGCAGTCGTGGGCTGATTGGCAAGAACTTAGGTGTTCAACCTAAGTAAGTTAATTGCTTACTTCTGGAACGCGAGTGAAACCCAAAAATCGGTTTCCCAAATGTTCAAGCCATCGTCTCAGTGGCGGTTCTAGGAATCGTAAAGACACTATCGAAATCAAAATAGTGCAACTAACGATTAGTAAATACCTAGGAACAAAGTGAGTTATGGTCGCCTGGCCAAGAATTGGAATCTCTTGGCTAGCGCCATAATAAATCTCGAGAACTACTCGGTGCCAGATGAAAGCTGGGAATGATAATTTTCCAGCCCATAAAAACCACGAACGCATTTGACTGGTTAGTTTTGCATCCGATTGACTAGCTAAAGCCACAAGCAATGGCGCCAGACATATCGGTGATGCAAATGCGGCGGCGGCAAGTGACTGGCGATCAATCACCATGAATGTGACTAAAGCCAATACGGACAAGATCCAGATAAAACTTGGGGTTTTGTAACTCTTGTTGTTGAGATGATTGCGAATAATCAAGCCGCCATTGAATCCAATAAGCGCTCTACCTAGGGCCGATACACCCCAAATCTCGCCATAGTAGTCAATGAATGTACGGTCTAGGACTAAGCCGATTGCTAATAAGACGAATCCGAAGCCAAACAAAATCCAGATGTTACTTAAGCGTCCGACTCTTGATGTGAATGCCGAAACAACATTTGCCCACCACATTGCCGACAAGCTCCAAAGTGGCGCACACCAAAAGATCGATGCTTTCACTGCAATTTGCAGCAAGAGGGCAGCGCTCAACCACGATAACCAGCCATTTTCAGAAATTAACCAATTTGAAATATTCTCTGTAGAGCAATTGACTGCAATAGAGATTCCATTTGTTGTATCCAAACAAATTGACTGAGAAATCTTTACGAGTAAGGCAGCAACAACCACGATGAACATGAGCGGCCAAAGGCGGATAAATCTTCGCCATAAGAAAAGCGCAGGCGATAACTGTCCAGATGAAATTTTGGCGATCTGGTCGAATAATACAAAGCCACTAACTAGGAAAAAGAAATCCACAACGATGTAGTGAATGTTGATGACGCTGAAGTCAGTGACGGCCGTTCCACCACGAACATGCCAAGAAACAACAAGGAGAGCTGCGATGCCACGAGCAAGATCAATATATGGATTACGCGTTTTTTCGGTTTCGGATTTTTGAGAGTGGTTCTTTGGATTTGAGAACTGGCTTACTAATTTGATACTTAAAACTATCAGCGCAAACAGCTTCGTTAGAACGAAAAGTGCTAACTGTGTCAGATCTCACAAGAACTGAGTTGCAACAAAACTGCTCATCCTAAGAGCTCCTCAACCAAAACAGTGCGAGTTAACTGAACCCATAGGCTCTAAATGAATAGGCTCTAAATTAATGAAACTGATTATTGCTCTAGCTCGCGCATCACATTTTGCGCCGACCTTACTTGTGTCAAGTGTTGCTGGGGCATTCACGGCCAAAGTTTGGCAACTAAACCTTGCTTTGCCAATTGCGCTAATCGTATTCGTTGGTCAACTATGCATTGGCTGGAGCAACGATGCGATTGATGCAACCAAGGACATCTTGCAAGATCGAAATGAAAAGCCTGTCGTTACTCAAGCCGTAACAGCCTCAACCCTGACTCGACTTTCCATATTGGCCGCACTGATTTCTCTGCCGATTAACCTTCTTGGTCCCCTTGGCTTTAAAGCTGGAGCGTTGCACCTTTTAGCAATTGGCTCTGGAGTCTCTTACAACTTCTTTTTCAAGAATAATGTCTTCTCGCCATTGCCCTTTGCGCTTTCATTCGGGTTACTACCAACTTTTATTCTTGTTGGCGCGCAAATTGAACCTCCAGTTTGGATTTTCCTCTGGGGAGCCGCTCTCGGGGTTACCGCACATTTTGCAAATTGTCTCAAGGACATTGACTCTGACGTAAAAGTAGGCATCAAAGGTTTGCCTCAGCGGCTCGGCAAGAAAACCAGCCGTTTCATCACTGTGGCCGGCTTATTAATGTCAGGAAATGTGGTGTTAGCGCCGGCGGGCTTGACGTTTTTGGCGTTAGTGAACGTACCTTTTGCCCTAATTCTTTTGCGGGTGAAATTAGCGAAGTTTTTTCCCACACTGATGCTGATTGCATTAGTCAATATCTTCGGCACCATCTATTTTTTCTAAAAACAAGTAGAACTTTAACTAGGTAGCATCTGGATCGAAAGTTACCTGTTCGCCATCAACGCGAACAGCGTTTGCTGACCTTGGCCCAACATTGGCATCTGCTTCACCGTTTTGTTTTTTGGAATTGAGCAATCCACTGAGGCCATTAGCCATCATTCCCGCAGGTGTTGCCGAACGCACTTTTCCGGCAATGTCAGACAAATCTGGCAAATCTAATGACTCAGTTAATTCAGCTGTTGCCGCATTGGCTTTGATCCGCAATGCCTTGATAGCGCGGGCTGACTTAGCCGCAATTTCAGGCAGTCGATCTGGGCCAAATACGATTAGCGCCAAAACTCCAAGTACCAAGAATTCAGGTAGACCTATGTCAAACATGAATCACCTTCGAATTCTTTAATCGGTTTTGTGCCTATTTCTTCGTTGTTTGAGAGCCTAGGACAATTGACACATCCGAGCCAACTTGCCGGCTTAACGAAATGCGATCTCCGGCAACTCGGGAACGAATACGCACAATTAATTCCTCGCCATTTTTAATCGGCTGTCCATCGATTCGCGTGATTATGTCTCCGACCTTAAGCGAACTTTTTGAGGCTGGGCCACCTTTGACTATGTCCTGAATCAAAGCTCCAACTCCTTGATACGAAACATCTAGCAGCACCCCAATAACCGGATGAGTGGATGTTCCAGTGGTCATTAATTCTTGAGCGACACGTTTGGCTTGGTTGATAGGTATTGCAAAACCCAGTCCGATACTTCCAGTCGGACCACCAAGTGATGATGAACCCAAAGTGGCAATTGCAGAATTAATTCCCACCACTTGGCCGCGAGAGTTAATTAGCGGTCCACCTGAATTACCTGGATTAATTGCAGCATCCGTTTGAATTGCATTGATGAATGAAGCTTCGGATTCACCACCTGCTGAAACTGGACGATTCAGAGCTGAGATGATTCCGCTCGTTACCGTTCCGCTCAGACCTAGAGGTGAACCAATCGCGATCGACAAATCGCCAACAACTACATCATCTGAGTTGCCAAGTCTTGACACCGGCAACTTTCCTTTTGCCACTCGCAATACCGCTAAGTCATATGAAGGATCAGTGCCAACGATGGTGGCGTTCACTTGCGATTGATCAGCGAGAGTGACTGTGATTCTTGCCCCCGATCCAGCCCCGGTTACAACATGGTTATTGGTCATAACAAATGATTCAAGTGCGGAACTTCGAATGATGAATCCTGACCCGCTGCCTTGCCTTGTGCTTGAAGACACTTCAATAGAAACCACCGTCGGCAAGACAGCTTTGGCAAGCCCAGCGATTGAATTAGCAGCTCTTGGCGAAGTATCACCAGGGCTTGCGGGCAAGGTGATGCCGGCGCGCGGTGTCCAGGCGTTGTAGGAAGCCAAAGAATAACCGCCGACGCCCGCAAGTAAGCCACTGAGCACGCCAGCAATCACGGCATTGCGCAGACCCTTAGACACTGCTGTGGGCGACTGTGGAGAGTTAGTTTGCGCTTGAGGCTGCTCGTACACCCAGGTCGCTACGTATGGGAGTTCATTTACTGGTGCAGCCTGAGGCGCAACAGCGGTTTCGGGGGTAAATCCAGAAGTTTCGACTGAAACTGGATTTGGAATTTCGCCATTTGCTATCGGGGCATCTGGCAATGATGTCGTTGGATTTAGGTCAGCAACTGGCTCAGTATTTGCAGAAACAGGCGTTTCGTCTGGCGTCCAGGTCATGTGAATTTTTCCTCATTTGTTCCGATTTTTTCTTGTTTATATATTGTCCCCCAAATAAGACTCGAATGCCTCATAACGGGACCATTCTTAACCTAATACGAACATGGGCCGTACGCTTACCTATATGGCAATGACTGACCCCCGCGTCCTAGCAATCCACCGTGCATCCTGCGACTACACCGAGTCGTGGTCTGGCGAGGATGGCATCCGAACCCACGCACGCACGCGTGCTGGTGAGATTGGTTGTGTGGCAATCAGTCCCGGCGCAGGAACAGTCCTGCGCACTTTGGCTAGCGCGATTGATGCGCGCAATGTTGTGGAGATTGGCACAGGTGGCGGAGTCTCTGCGCTATGGCTTCTCGACGGCATGAACCCAGAAGGTGTTCTAACAAGCGTTGACAACGAAGCAGAACATCAGCTAATTGCTAAGGATGCAATAGCTCAGGCTGGTATTGCGGCAAACCGAGTTCGCCTAATTAATGGCCGACCAGAAGAAGTTCTTGATCGCCTAACTCAGGGCGCATATGACATGGTTCTGATTGCGACGAATCCGATTGATGTTGCCGGTCATGTTGATGTGGCACTAAACCTTCTTCGCCCAAACGGTCTACTCGTTATTGATCAAGCTCTTTGGAATGACAAGGTAGCTGATCCTGCTGCCCGTGATGCTGAAACAATCGCGATGCGCGGAGTAGTTGAATCAATCGCAAATCATGAACATCTATCCGGAACACTTTTGCCAGTCGGCGGCGGCATGTTAGTGGCCGTTAAAAAATAAGTCTCGCCGAAGATTTTGTATTTATAAGAGTCGCCACAGAAAGTCTTGCTTCTTGGCAGTTCTACTTCTTAAGCAGTTCTACTTCTTTGGCATTGATGCGACTGTGTCCTTTAGGACCGCACCTAAATCTTTAACTTCTTGAGCGTTAAGTTCAACAACTAGACGGCCTCCACCTTCTAATGGAACACGCAAAACATAGCCACGACCTTCTTTTGGACACTCCATTGGACCGTCGCCGGTCCGAGGCTTCATTGCAGCCATTTTGTAGTCCCCTATCGTGGTTAAAGTGTATTTTCTATTATCCCTCACAAAAGCGGTGAAACGAAATCAAAAGTGAGAAAAACTGCTAAAACAGGGTCTTTGGGCTAAATCTGGCCCTGTTCAACCATATTGGCAAACTTCGACAAGGATTTGCGAACACCAGCTACAAATAGCGGCTTCATCAGCCAAAAACCCATTTTCCCAAGTATGCCCAATGGCAATACCAAGTCTTCGCTCCAAATGAATCTACTGGTTTGTGCGCTCAGTGCGTTCACGGCGAATGTGCCGGTGCCCCGCACCACCCGACCAGTATGCAAAACATCACAGCGATGAGGTGGATCCCACCTAGTAATTTCCATGGTGTCGAGAAAACCGATCTTCCAGATCCCAGTAAACGCTTCAATCTGGCCGCCGATGTCTTTGCCATCTCCGTGAACAGGCTTAACTCGCGTCCCTAACATCCACTTATCTTGTGCGGTCCAATTTGTAATGGCATCCCACACATGTTGTGTAGTTGCTTGTATGTCGACTGTTACTTCTACGTGCTCTAATTTCATCGTTCTTCAGCAATCTGTTCAGGTAATTCATCTGCGCTAGTTCGCAATCCTGTACGTAAATCTACCGCGCGAGAACGGATAGCGTTTGCTGTAACAAGAATATCTATTGCTTCATCTATGTCATCGGTGACATGAAACATATCTAAATCACTAAGTGAGATTTTTCCATCGACTGCGACAGTATTTCGTAACCACTCAACAAGTGGGGTCCAATAGGTCTTTCCCATCAGCACTACGGGGAAAGATGTGACCTTTTTGGTCTGCACCAAGGTCAATGCCTCAAATAATTCATCAAGAGTTCCGTAGCCCCCAGGGAAAACCACAAATCCTTGGGCATACTTTATAAACATTGTTTTGCGCGCAAAGAAATAACGAAAATCAATGGCTAACTCAACGTATTGATTCACCCCTTGTTCAAAGGGAAGTTCGATCCCAAGGCCCACTGAAAGTCCAGGCTCAGCAAAGCAGCCTTTGTTTGCCGCTTCCATAATTCCTGGCCCGCCACCTGTGATGATGTTGAACCCACGCGCAGATAAGCGTCGAGCAAGCTCTTCAGCTTTGGCATACATCGGGTCATCGGGAGAAGTTCTAGCGCTGCCAAAGATACTGAAAGCTGGCCCAAGTTCAGCTAGGGCGCCAAATCCATTCACAAACTCCGATTGAATGCGCATGACGCGCCAGGGGTCTTCATGCACCCATTCGGTGGCACCGCGACTATCTAGCAGTCGTTGATCAGTTGTGGTTCTAACTTTGGCATGACCGCGACGAGTAATAGGTCCCTCGCGCTGCACGCTTTCGTGTTCGCTCATAGTTACACGTTAGCCCTTTGGTAAGAGATGTGGTGTGTTAACCATTAAGCCAAGAGAAAATAATTTCTTCACACTTTTGCAACTGCGCAACAGTCACATGTTCATTCCTAGAATGAGCCAAACCTGGATCTGCTGGACCAAGATTTACCGCGGGTATTCCCAAACTAGAGAATCTGGCCACATCAGTCCAGCCAAGTTTCGCTGATGCTTGACCGCCCACTCTGGCTAATAAATCCTGGATTGCTGGTTGCGTTAATCCAGGTAACGCACCCTGTGCATTATCGAGAATTGCAACTTCATAGTCGCTAAATAATCCAACGATGTGATCTTGGGCATCTTGAGCAGACTTACTTGGTGCGTAACGATAGTTAATGTCGATGTACGCCTCATCAGGGATCACATTTCCGGCGACTCCGCCAGCGATTCCTACGGCATTTAACCCTTCACGGTAAGTCAGACCATCAATTAGCACTTCTTGGGCCTGATAGGTGTTTAGAGTCGCGAGCGCGCCAGTTAACAAATGAATGGCATTGGTTCCGAGCCAGGATCTCGCGCTATGCGCGCGGGCACCTGCTGAATAGACTCGCGCACGTAATGTTCCCTGACATCCTGCTTCGATAACTGAATTAGATGGTTCAAGCAATATGGCAACATCCGCTTCTAGCCATTCAGGATGCTCTCTGGCAATCAGAGTTAAACCATTACGAGCACTTTCGATTTCTTCACATTCATAAAAAAGATAAGTGACATCAAAGATTGGTTCACTGATCGAAGTGGCAGCACGCATTGCAACCGCTACTCCGCCTTTCATGTCGCAGGCACCAAGTCCGAAAAGCACATCCTCTGGGACGACTGACTTATCGCTTGGCAATACTTCTCCCGCGAGAATCTTCAGGGCTTTGGCATTATCTGCCGCTGGGACTGTATCAAGATGACCAGCCAGAATCACTCGGCTCGGTCGACCTAAGGATGTTTTAGCAACGACATTATTTCGAAATCTGAAGACCTCAAGCCATTCGCATTGGCGCAAGGCTTTTTCTACCGCATCGGCAATAGCAGTTTCATCCCCGGAAACACTTGGAATATCTATAAGTTCCAAAGTTAGGGACACAACACCCTGCTCAGGGTTTAACGATAAAGGCTCCACAGGACTACGGTAGTCGTGTACGAATGAACAACTCAATTCATATGCGCAAACTTAAGCGAGGAATTTCATGGCAACTTCAGCAGCCGCGATCGGTATTGCAACATATTCAGGTGAAACTTTGCTTGATGTTTGGTATCCCGAGCCCGCATTAGGCATTGAAGCCAAATCAACTAGTGGTCTAGATAACGCTTCAACTAATGACGAATTGCGTGAAGTGCGTACCCAAATAATTTCAACACAGATTGCAGATCTAGATTCTGCGCCAACTGATGCTGCCGATGCATACCTGCGCTTACATTTACTCTCTCATCGCCTAGTCACTCCCCATTCGGTAAATCTCGATGGGATTTTCGGCCTGCTCACTAATGTGGCTTGGACTTCGCTAGGACCAGTCGCAATTGAGAATCTAAGCCGAGTACAACTCAAGGCCCGAATCAAGGGTGAGCACCTGACTGTCTTTAGTGTCGACAAGTTTCCACGCATGGTTGATTATGTTGTGCCATCTGGCGTTCGCATTGCTGATGCTGATCGCGTACGTCTTGGCGCACACCTTGCCTCAGGAACCACGATCATGCATGAAGGTTTTGTGAACTTTAATGCGGGCACATTAGGTGTCAGCATGGTTGAAGGTCGCGTGTCTTCTGGAGTTACGGTTGGCAATGGTTCAGACATCGGCGGTGGCGCAAGCATCATGGGCACACTATCCGGTGGTGGCAAAGAAGTTATCTCAATCGGCGAGAACAGCCTGGTCGGGGCAAATGCCGGTGTTGGAATTTCCCTAGGCGATAACTGCATTATCGAATCTGGTACCTACATCACTGCCGCATCCAAGATTCAGTTGCCCGATTCCACAATCGTCAAGGCCCGGGAATTATCAGGTGCCAATGGTTTGCTTTATCGCCGCAATTCCATCAGCGGAGCTTTAGAAGCCGTGCAACGTGAAGGCTCATGGGGTGGCCTAAACAGCGCCCTACACAAGAATTAACGAAGATTTAGCGGCTTGTAGTCACGAGCGTCTTCACCAATGTAAACCTGGCGAGGACGACCAATCTTTGTCGTTGGATCGGTAATCATTTCCTGCCATTGCGCAATCCAACCTGGTAAGCGACCCATGGCAAAAAGTACTGTGAACATCTGGATTGGGAATCCAATCGCGCGATAGATCAAGCCCGTGTAAAAATCAACATTTGGGTACAAGCTTCGCTCAATGAAGAATTCATCGTCCAGAGCAGCTTCTTCAAGTTGGCGTGCAATATCAAATAACGGATCTTGGACGCCGAGCATTTCCAAGATTGAGTGTGCATGCTTTTTAACAATGGCAGCCCGCGGGTCGTAATTCTTGTAGACACGATGTCCAAAGCCCATGAGACGAATTCCATCTTCGCGGTTCTTAACGCGGCTGATGAATTTCTCCACGCTGTCGCCAGAATCTTGAATTTCATGAAGCATTTCAAGTACTGCCTGATTTGCACCACCGTGCAATGGTCCAAATAACGCGTTGATTCCAGCGGAAATAGACGCGAACATGTTGGCGTGTGATGATCCAACCATGCGCACGGTCGAGGTCGAGCAATTCTGTTCGTGATCAGCATGCAAGATGAAAAGCATGTCTAATGCCTTAACAATCTCCTCATTAACAACATACTTTTCAGCGGGTACCCCAAAAGTCATGCTCAAGAAGTTGGCAACATACCCAAGATTGTTGTCTGGATACATGTAAGGCTGTCCAGCAGTCTTCTTGTGTGCGTATGCAGCCAGGGTAGGAACTTTCGCCATCAAACGAATGGTCGATATCTCAACATGACGCGGATCGAATGGATCAAGGGAATCTTGGTAAAAAGTCGAAAGCGCGCTTACCGCGCTACTAAGCACTGGCATTGGATGTGCGTCGCGAGGGAAGCCATCAAAGAAGCGACGAAGATCTTCGTGCACCATTGTGTGGCGACTGATGTTTGACTCAAAGTCAGCGAGCTGTGTTGCACTTGGCAATGAGCCGTAAATCAAAAGGTATGAAGTCTCTAGAAATGTGCTGTTCTCTGCAAGTTGCTCGATTGGATACCCGCGGTATCGCAAAATGCCCTGATCGCCATCAATGTAGGTGATGCTTGACGAGCATGCGGCTGTGTTCATAAAGCCATGATCCAAAGTCACATGTCCGGTGTCCTTGAGCAATTTAGAAATATCAAGGCCCGAGGAACCAACGGTGCTGGGAACTTCACCAAGGTTTGATTGACCGTTTTCGTGATTGAGTGTGGCATCAGGCATAGGACAAACCTACTATTCAATCGAGTTATCTTGTTAAACGCACTGGCATTTAACTATCGGCTAGCCTGCTGGCCGCCGTCAAAATTCTTTCGTCCGTAGCAGTCAAAGCAACCCGAACATGCTTGGCGCCTGCTGGTCCATAGAAATCGCCTGGTGCTACCAAAATGCCAAGGTTCGCAAACCAATTGACCGTATCAAGGCAATCTTTACCGCGAGTAGCCCAAAGGTATAAACCAGCCTGCGAATGCTCAATACTAAAACCAGCTTGGACGAGCGCATTGTGAAGAATATCACGCCGCTTGCCATAACAATCTTTTTGCAGCAAGACATGATCTCGGTCAGCAAGAGCAGCGATTGTTGCGGCCTGAATGGGAGTGGCTAGCAACATACCTGCGTGTTTGCGCGCTCCAATGATTGAGGTGATCAAACTTTCATCACCCATGATTGAACCAGAGCGATAGCCTGCAAGATTTGATCGTTTTGATAACGAATGAACGGCTAGTACGCCCTCATTAGAGTCGCCACATACTCGAGTATCAAGAATAGAAATTGGAGTGGCCGTCCAACCAAGTTCGAAATAGCACTCGTCACTAACTACCGGAGCTCCGATTTCCCGACCGCGCGCAACAATCGCACTCATCTGCGCAACATCAAGAACGCCGCCCGTGGGATTGCTTGGAGAATTTACCCAAATTAAGTTTGCCGTTGCTGGAATCGATTGCGCATCTTTGTAGGTGACAAATTTTGCTCGAGCCATCATGGCCCCAACTGCGTAAGTCGGATAAGCCAATTCTGGGATGGCTACTACTGCAGTTTCGTTGAGTCCCAAGATTGTGGCCAGCCACGCGACAATTTCTTTAGACCCAATAGTCGGTGAGACTTCATTGACATTTATGTTGGCGCCCGCATTTGAGTTCGCCCAATCCGCCCATGCTTGGCGCAACTCAACTGAGCCGGCTGCTGTTGGATAACCTGGCGCATTTGTGGCAGCAGCAAGCGCTTGCTGGATTATTTCTGGTGTTTTATCAACGGGAGTACCAATTGATAGGTCAACAATTCTGTCTCGATGCGATTTGGCTACCTGGCCGGCTTGAGCAATTCGATCCCAAGGAAAATCTGGCAGACCAGCCACGAGTGGCGCGAACAGTTAGTGCTCCTGTGGAGGAAGTGCTTTGACCATTTCTGGATCGTTGGAAGTTAGCCCAGTCTTAGCAGCCCCACCTGGAGAACCCAGAGTCTCAAAGAAATCAACATTTGCCTTAGTAAAGTCATTCCATTGTGCGGGCACATCATCTTCGTAGAAGATTGCTTCGGTCGGGCACACTGGCTCGCAGGCGCCACAGTCAACACACTCATCTGGATGGATGTACATCATGCGATCGCCTTCGTAGATGCAATCTACTGGGCACTCTTCAATGCAAGCCTTGTCCTTGAGATCTACACAAGGTAGCGCGATTACATAAGTCACGAATCCTCCAAAATTGAACTTGTCGAGTTAAAAGTCTCAACTGTCTAACCGTACCTGCCAATTGGGTGATGTGCCAGAGCAAGCTCGGTCGTGTCGCAAGAACTAACTTCGGCTTGGTTTTGGAGTGGCACTCGGGGCCACGCCACAAATCACATGCGGCCCTGCCGCGTAACTTGTCACAAAGTCTTCGTTCGTAGTTTTCCCACCGACACGAGTCACTCTGCGCGTCACCGTGATATCAAAACCTTGGACCCCATCTTGTGCAACACACCCTGGATCTTGGCTATAGACCGTTGCGTAGGTACGGATGTTTCGCTCAGGCGAGCTGATTGCCTGAATGTCATCATATGTTTTTGTGCCATAGAGCGTCACGGTCACTGAACTATTCGTGATTGATGCCTTGATGAGCACAGCAGTCTTGAGCGGATTTTTCCACCGCATATCCAGCGAGCCCCATGAAACAGTCGCTTCTAGACCTGGTTGATAGCGCGAAATCCAAAATGAGTGTGCTCGCTGTTCGACTCGAGTCATGTTGGAATAAAAAGCGGCAGCCCACATCGCGCTTGTCGCTGTTGAAACTCCGCCACCCAGATCTTCGCGGAATTGTCCGCCAGGTCCGATGATGAACCCTGTGGTGTAGCCATTAGCGACAGTGCGTTCCTTCACGGTGTCATTCATCGAGAAAGTCTCACCCGGCATAACAATGGTGTCGTTTAAATAGTAGGCAGCGCGACCAATGTTGGTAACTCGGTAAGCCGCATAGGGGAAGTTCTGCGTATAAGTCCCAAGCTTTTCAACGATGCCTAAAGTCTTGGCTTTTTTTGCTGTAAATTCAGGCTGGATTTCAGCCAATGCAATTTTGGCACTGCGGTTTTTTGAATTTGAAATGGCAGACTTAACGCTCAACGCAATTTCTTCACTCGTGACCCCACGACCTGGAGTTTCAGGAACGACGTAGGGCTTGCCCCGATAAATTTTGAATGAAGCGTCCTTTGCCGCAATCCCCAATTTTGGTAATTTGCGATTTATCTCTTCCAAGAGCAGATCACCATCAACCTGCAAAATTATTTTCGAATCATCGCCAACAAACGATGTGGTCGCTCGAATGGTCTGCGCGGAAAAAATCACCTTTTGCTTTCCAATTGCTATGTCCACTGGAGTCGCTACTGCAGTTAACGCTTTGGGAAGGTACTCATCCATCGCGATATCTGAGACGCTCGGTACTTTATCCTGCATAGGTAGCTTCAAAACCTTTGCCTGAGATGGATAAGCCTGAGCGATTAGTTGTGCACTTGCCGCAAGGTCAATACCTCGGCCTATCTTTCCGTTATTAATTTTGGGTGCATCGCCAACAAAGACAATGCTTGGTTCAACAGCCAATGTGTCGCTTGCGTTTGCGACTGTCTGCAAATTAGCGACCAAAATCTTTCGATCAATTACAGTGATTGGCTGGACAACTAGGTGGCCGAACACTCTTTGGAACGCCAAAATTGGATTAGTTTTGCGTCCAGTCAATTGAGCTAGTGTTGCATCCCTGTTTATGCTCAACCCCGAAACCACCGGGTTGATTGCGTACTCTTGCTTATCGAGTGAAACTGCAAGAGGTTTCTGGGCTTGCGCGATTAATTCATTTTGGAGTTTGGTCTGGGCCTGGCTCAAAGTCATGCCGCCCACTGAAACCGAACCCACGCTTGCCCGATTCGGGATTCCATCTCCTTGAAAATAAAAAAGTAGTCCATAAGCGCCGCTGGCAACTATCGCTGTAATAGCAAGTGTCTTAACAGATTTTTTTACAACCGATATTTTGCTCAAAATTGACGCTCCTCTAATGTCAATTTTGATTGAACACTTTCATTACTTAGTTCCGAGAGTCGTGAATCGTCATACCCGTTATCAAGTGGGCGAAGTGGCCTCAGGCTTGAGGCTATGCCCAACAGCACAGCAGCTCCAACAAGATAGGCGCTGGTGAAAGTTGTGTAGGAAAGGATTAGATCGCCATCGAAACTTTCAACAGCCAACTTGCAAGTAATAACAATCCAAGCCAAAAGGAAGCCAAGTCCCGCTAGGCGTGTTTGAAAATAGCGATTCAACAATAAAAGCGAACCAACCAAAATTGCGATTGCCAATGGGACACCAAAATAAATGATTTGCGACTGTGCGACCCCTCGACCCGCATGAACAAACCCAGCAAACGTCGAGCCAAATATGCCTGCGAAAAAACCAGCGGCGAAGGCGATGAGTCTGTTCACCTATGCCTCAAGTCCTGCGAATAAATCAATCTCACGGCCGTCTTTGTCGAATGGGCCAGCCACTTCACCCTTGGCCAAGCGATAGTACTCATGCCCGAGTACTTCTGCGCCTAAATTATTTGAAAGGGCAAAGAAGCCACTATCAGTGCTAATTTGCGTGGCATGTGCCTGCAGTGCAGCCATCTTGCGCTCCACAAATTCGGTGCCATCAATTACGGTGGTAACGAATTCATCTGGACAAGCAAATGGGATGTCTTGTGGATCTTGAGATGCGAATGTAGTGGTGTCGCCAGCTTTGGCTAGTGCTTCCATCCCCGCTTGGATCACACTCATCGGGAATGCAGTCCAATAGATTTTTTTAACATTCCAAGCCGATCCCAAGTCAGGTTGATATGAAGCAACTCCAGCCAAACTAGCGGCGTACATCGCAACTCGATGAGCCTGAATGTGATCTGGATGTCCGTATCCGCCGAAGTCGTCATAAGTAACCAGCACTTGAGGACGAACCTCTCGAATTATTCCGACCAGATGGTTAGCAGCTTGGAGCAGGTCTGCTCGCCAGAAATTATCAGCACGTTCATTCGGTGGAGTTCCAATCATGCCGCTATCGCGATATGTGCCTGGCCCGCCGAGTAAACGCCAGTCAGTGACCCCAAGTTGTGCCATGGCATTGCCAAGTTCGCCAATCCGATGCTCACCCAGCAAATCGTCATGGGTTGAGGCTAGAGCAGCTAATTCAGGGACAAGGATTTCACCCTCTTCGCCGAGTGTGCAGGTAACCAGAGTGACCTGCGCGCCTTGGGCCACGTACTTGGCCATAGTTGCCCCAGATCCAATGGTTTCATCATCAGGATGGGCGTGGACTAAAAGCAGACGGCGTGACACTCCTCTACTTTACGAGGCTTAAAGATTGCAAATGCCCAAGTTTGAGGCGGGACACGCACGAGCATGACAAACTTAGAAATTATGAGCGAAACATTTCCCCTCCAGCAGGCAGCCACAGGACGTTTTTCCTTCGGGGCACCTCGTAGTTTTCAAATCACCAAGGACGGCGCCTACGTCACTTTTTTAAGAAGTGACCATAGCCGAGACTCGGTTAATTCCATGTGGGTGTATTCCCTTGCCGATAACATCGAGCACAAGATTTTTGACTCTCACCTAGTCCAGCTCGGTACCACTGAGTTGCCTGCCGAAGAATTAGCCCGCAGGGAAAGAATGCGCGAAACAGGAAGTGGCATTACAACTTATGCAAGTGATGAGTCTGGCAAAGTAATAGTTTTTGCATTCGCTGGGGAACTTGTCACCCTCAATATTGAAAGTGGTAAATTCGCTGAGCTTGAGGTAACGAAACCAATCATTGATCCACAAATCTCCCCTGATGGGCTGCATGTTGCTTGGTCAACTGGCAAAGAACTGCGCACCTGCACAATTGCTGGGCGCGACGAGCGGGCACTTGCTGTTTCGGATGACAAGAACGTGACTTGGGGTCTAGCGGATTTCGTCAGCGCCGAGGAATTTGGGCGCATGCATGGATATTGGTGGTCACCCGATAGCCAGAGTTTGCTAGTTCAACGAGTAGATAATTCTCCAGTTGCGACTTGGTGGATTAGTGATCCAGTAAACCCAGAGCAGGCCCCGAGGCAACAGAAATATCCCGCCACTGGAAAAGCTAATGCAAAATTATCTTTACTTCACTTTCAACTTTCTGGTGGAACACCCAACCCAATCTGGGAATCAAATGAATACGAATACTTAATCAATGTGCGCTGGCAACAAGCTAGGCCTGCCCTGGTGACACTTAGCAACCGCGCCCAGACCAAACAAGATACTTATGCTCTTCTGGATGATTCTCTGGCATTGGTGCATAGCGTTACAGATGAAAAGTTCATTGAGGTTATCCCGGGACAACCCCGATGGATTAATGAATCATTAATCACGATTGTCGATAATTATCAAACCGATACCCGCGAACTTCAGCTTGATGGTATTTCGTTGATGCCAATTGGTATGCAAGTTCTTAATGTAGTCACCAGCGATCATGAGTCAATTACGGTACAGATATCAACCGATGGTGTTGCACGCGACATTGTTCGGGTAAAACTCGACGGTGACATCACCTACCTAACTACAGGTGGTGTTTCTGGTGTTAGCCCTGCTGTTGAAACCAGTCTTGGTGCTTTGCAGATTGTGATGCAGTCTCGCCTAGACAATCATGAACGCACCTACGAACTAACGTGTGCGCAGAAAGTAATTCACGCCTTTGATTCACAATCAGAGAGCGCATTAGTTAAACCAAAAGTGGAATTCTTAAAGACCGGACCGAATCAGGTAAATACTGCGGTGCTATTTCCAAGCGATCACATCATGGGCAGTAAGAAACTGCCAATTCTGGCTCGCCCCTACGGTGGTCCACACGGAGCGCGTGTAATTAAGGGCGCGACAAACTTCAATGAAGATCAGTGGTACGCAGATCAGGGATTTGCAGTTGTCATCGCCGATGGCCGAGGTACACCAGCGCGCGGTCCAGCTTGGGAAAAGTCAATCTATCAAGACTTTGTCGGCCCAATCTTGCAGGATCAAGTTGACTCAATCACTGGAGTTGCAGAACTTTTCCCAGATGATGTGGACCCTGAGCAAGTTGCAATCATGGGATGGTCATTCGGCGGTTACCTGGCCGGACTAGCCGTCTTGGAACGACCGGATGTTTTTCATGTCGCAATTGCTGGAGCGCCAGTTACTGAATGGCTTTGGTATGACACGGCCTATAGCGAGCGCTACCTCGGTCATCCTGATAAATCCGAAGGCGTATACGAACACCACTCCCTGATGACACGAGCTGCAAATTTAAGCCGTCCCCTGATGCTTGTGCACGGTCTCATTGATGACAATGTGGTAATCGCTCATTCATTGGAACTCTCACGTGCACTTCTGGCCGAAGCAAAAGACCACACTTTATTGCCGTTATCTGGAGTAACCCACATGCCGCATCAACCCAAGATTGCTGAAAACCTCATGTTGATGTCGGTGGAGTTCATTAAGAAGAATCTCAAAAACTCTTAAGCAATAAAGTCAGTACCCGTTGGGGCAATAGATATTGTTTCAAGAAGATTTTGTTCCGGGAAATGGCAAGCGACTTGATGGCCCATCGAAATTTCGCGCAAGACTGGCCTTTCAGAGCGACACTTGTCTTCTGCCTTCCAGCAACGGGTGTTAAAGACACAACCTGCTGGCGGATTACTTGGACTCGGTAAATCACCCGAAAGAATGATGCGCTCTCGATTTCGTTCTAGGTCAGGATCTGGAATTGGAATCGCAGACAACAACGCATGTGTGTATGGGTGCAGTGGCTCCGTGTATAAAAGTTCCGATGGCGCACTCTCCATAATCTGCCCTAAATACATCACAGCTACCCGATCAGAAATATGTCGCACAACTGAAAGGTCATGTGCCACAAAAACATATGCAATGCCAAAATCGTTTTGAATATCTGCCAAAAGGTTCAAGATTTGGGCTTGAATGGAAACATCTAAGGCAGATACGGGTTCATCGCAGACGATCAGTTTCGGTTGCAGTGCGATGGCTCGCGCGATTCCAATGCGTTGGCGTTGTCCACCTGAAAATTCATTGGGATAGCGATTAAAGTGCTCTGGATTTAATCCAACTCTTTCCATCAAGTCACCGACAGCCGAGCGCAATCCTCCAACTGGCTTAACCCCCTGCACTTGGAATGGCGCAGAGATTATGTCTCCTACTGTCGCCCGAGGATTAAGTGAAGAATAAGGATCTTGGAAAATCATTTGCATTTCACGGCGCATGAAAACTAATTCCCGCTTAGAAACTTTAATAAGATTTTGACCTTCAAATTCAATCGAACCACTAGTTGGTTCAAGCAGACGCAATATCGTGCGACCCGCAGTTGATTTGCCACACCCGCTTTCACCCACAAGACCTAAAGTTTCTCCTGGGAATACCTCTAAGGAAATTCCATCTACGGCCTTGACTGCGCCTGTGGTTCTTTGAAAAATTCCGCCAGATGTGATTGGGAAATGCTTGACAAGATTACTTACCTTAAGAATTGGAGAATCTTGAGTCATTACTTTTGCCTGCCAATCAAACGTTCACGCCTAATATCAGTGCGCTGATTTTGCGTTAGATGACATCTTGAGGTGTGCTCTGGCGAAACGGGCAATAGTTGCGGTCGCTCATTTTCACACAAACCGTCACTAACTAAGTGCTTGAAGGTACAACGTGGGGCAAACACACAGCCCGACGGCAAATTGATAAGTGACGGAGGATTCCCAGGAATTGGATCTAAGTGAGCATGCTTTGCAGAGATCTGTGGAATGGATGCAATCAAACCCCAGGTATATGGCATTGCTGGTTCATAAAAGATTTCACGCACTGGCGCATGCTCAACAGCGCTACCGCCATACATCACCACTACTTCATCGGCCATGTCTGCAACTACGCCTAGGTCATGAGTAATCAGAATGATTGCAGTGCCAAATTCCTTTTGCAAATCTTTGAGCAACTCAAGAATTTGCGCCTGGACGGTCACATCAAGTGCAGTAGTTGGTTCATCAGCAATCAACAACTCTGGATTATTAATCAGGGACATCCCAATCATTACCCTTTGGCGCATCCCACCCGAAAGTTGATGCGGATACTCATTCATACGTTGATCCACATCGGGAATACCAACGCGTTCAAGCATCGCCTTTACTCTGACCTGTGCCTGCTTCTTATCAATATCATGATGAACTTGCACAGCCTCTACGAGCTGGTCACCAATCCGAAAAAATGGATGCAACGAACTCAATGGATCTTGGAAAATCATTGCCATTCGATCGCCACGCAACTTACGCACGGATTCTGGATCTGCGCCAACTAGTTGTTGACCATCGAAATAAACTTCGCCGGAGACCTTGGCATTCATGCCTGCTACCAGACCCATAAGCGCCATACTCGAAACGCTCTTACCCGAACCGGATTCTCCGACGATTGCCAAAGTCTTGCCGCGCTTTAGATCATATGAAAGATCATTTACCGCGCTAACAAGTCCATCATCAGTGGAAAATTCCACATAGAGATTTCTTACGCTCAGTAACACTTCGTCAGTCTCGCTCATTGCAACCTCACCCTCGGGTCAATAGCTGCATAAAGAAGGTCAACCACAATGTTGGCAACGATAATAAACGTTGCTGCTACTAAAGTCGTGGCAGTAATTGTTGGTAAGTCATACTCAGTTACAGCGCCGATAGCCAAGCGGCCTAACCCAGGCAGGCCAAAGATATATTCGGTAATTACTGCACCGCCTAAGAGTCCAGCCAGATCAAGGCCCGCACTTGTGACAATCGGGGTGAGCCCGGCTCGCAAAGCATGTTTGCGCAGAACCGTTTTCTCTGGAAGCCCTTTGGCGCGTGCGGTTCTGATGTAGTCCTCGCTCATAGTGTCCAGCATCTGCGAGCGTGTAAGACGGGTGTAGTAAGCCGCATAAAGTATCGCTAAAGAGATCCATGGCAAGATCATTGTTTGCAGAAATTGCAAGGTGTCAACATTAGGTCCCACATAACTTGGGTAGGGCAAAATGTTCCATCTAACAACTACGAAAATCAACATCAATATGCCGATGAAGAAAACCGGCAACGAGTAACCAACCAAAGTCGCGCCCATGATTGCGCGGTCTTGCCACTTACCTTTTTTACGCGCCGCGTAAATCCCAGTTGATATTCCACCGACCATCCAAAGCACAAATGCGCCAATGGCTAGATAAATGGTCACTGGCAGCGAGGTGAGGATCATGTCGGTAACTTGCTCACCGTTTCGGAATGAATACCCAAGACAAGGTGCGTCGCAATTAAAAGTAGCAGTCCCCGAACCATATGTGCGACCTGCAAATATGCCCTTAATCCACTCAAGATACTGACTTATTAAAGGTTGATCTAGACCAAGCCGGATCCGGTTTGCCTCAATAGTTGCGGGTGAACAAGTCTTGCCACAGGTTAGGCGCGCTGGATCAGTTGGTACCGCATTAAAAAGTAAGAACGTAACAATACTCAGGATGGTCAACATAAAGACCATCAACATAATGCGTCTGACTATGTAGGGAAACAAGATAAACCTTTCCTACAAGTTATAAATCTCGAAACGACATTTCTATTCTCTAACCATAAGTCCGAGTGTGTGGACGTTTGTATTAAACGCCCACACACTCATTGACTTAGTTCTTACTGAGATACAGAAAGAGCGCCATATGGGTATGAACCATATGGTCCCCAAATGTATGCACCTTGGACCATTGATCCTTGGATGCGTTGCTCTTTACCGAACCGAGTTGGAATTACCAATGCGAGTTCGGCAGCCTTAACGTTAAGTGCTTGCCATGCTGTAGCTTGCTCAGCACGATCAGCGATTGCCTTAGCAGCATCTGACTCAGCAGTGAATTCCTTGTCATCGAACTGCGACAAATTGAATCCTCCACCAGGAGTAAACAACTCAGGCAACACTGTTGATGCATTCGACCAGTCAGGTCCCCATCCACCTGCAGAGAGTGAACCCTGCTTGGCTGGATCGAGAACTATACCGTAGTAAGCGCCAACTTCAATTGGATTTGGCTTAACCACGATGCCAGCGCGGGCCATTGCAGCCACAATTGCTGATGCTGACTTGTCTGCTGTTGGGCTCTGACCATAGTCGAACACGATTGGGTTCGGGAACTTTTCGCCAGATTCAGCAATCAGTTTCTTCGCCAATGCCACATTTCCAGTGTCTGGAATTGCTTCGCCTAGCAAACCATCCCACAGGCCAGTTGCTGCGTAATCTTGGCCGATGTTTGGCTTGACAACACCATCAGCATCATCACCGGCGTACTTGCCGCCAGCGATTTTGCGCAGGTCAGCACGGTTAAGCGCAGCCAGCATTGCCTGGCGGTGCTTCACATTTGGAACCTTCTTGGTGTTGATCGCGATGTAACGAACATACGGATCGTAATCATTCAAGCGACGATTAGTGTATTTAGCGTCACCAAAGATGACTGCCAACTGAGTTGGATCGACACCATCAGGCGAGATCGCCATTGCATCTTTGCCAGAATCTTTCATCAAGCGCTGAGTCAAAAGTGGCTGAGCGATTGAGAATACATACTCAATTGAGTCTGGGAATGCTGGACGAATTGGATCCGTGTCTTTTGACCACTGATCGTTGCGAACAAGAACTAGCTTGTTCTTCTTTACATATGAAGCAATCTTGTATGGACCATTGGACAATACCGAATCGTCATACTTTTCGCCCGTGTCAGCATCTTTACGCACCGGAGCAAACGCACTCAAAGTCACTGCATAGTTGAAGTCAGCAGTTGGCGCACCTAGGCTGAACGTGATCTTATTTCCATCACATGCAACTGCCTTATCGAACAAAGCTTGCTGTGCGGCTGAGGCCTTGTACGGTCCTGGGTACTCCGAGACACCATCCGCCTTGGGAATATCCAAAAGTGATATTGCATACGTTGGGCCATCTGTGATCACATCAGTTGCAAAGGTACGCGAGACACCGTAAGCCACATCGGCACAGGTAACTGGCTTACCATCTTCCCACTTCACTCCGTCGCGAAGTGTGAATTCCCAAGTCTTTCCACCATTGCTGGCGGTACCTGTATCGGTGGCAAGGTCAGCCTGAATCTGGCTGGCTGCATTGTTGTCCTTAGACAGTGCATACTGAGTCAAGGTGCGGTTCAAGAAACCACTAGCGAATGCTAGATCTTCACCTGTGTAGTTGCGTTGCGGGTCTAGGTGCAAAATCTGTTCAGCCTGAGTAAGGATGTACAGGGTTCCGCCTGCGGTACCGCTTTGTGAATTATTGTCACTCTTGCTTGAGCAAGCTGACAAAAGCAGTGCCACAGACGCCACACCTACGCCGAAGCGGATGCTGGTCGTCTTATTCATAACTTGGCCTCCAAGGTTTTCGATTTCTCGAACTAGTTTGGTTTGGGTCTTTATTATTCTGATTTCCCGGTTATCTGAGAAATTAGAAATCTACATGCGCCCTGCTTTCGGATCTAACGCATCACGAAGCGCATCACCTAGCAGGTTGAACGACAGTACCGCGGCTAGCAGCATTGTCAAGGGAACAAAGAAATAGAAGGGATCAACGCTGAAATAACTAACTGACTCTTGCAACATCGATCCCCAAGTAGCAGTTGGCGGTAGCACTGAAATTCCCAAGAATGCCAGCGTTGCCTCGGCGCCAATCAAGCCGGGTAGAGCGATAGTCGTGTAAATCAGAATCGGTCCCCATAGATTTGGTAAAAGTTCCTTAAACAAAATTCGTCGATTACTCGAACCGATAGAGATTGCCGCTTCGATAAACTCGCGTTCGCGCAAAGAGAGCACTTGACCTCTAATCAAGCGTGCAAGATATGGCCACCCAAAGACGCTCAGAACCAGAATTAAGGTCACAATTCTGGATGAATTTCCTTCCGGAATTCCCAAACTAGCAATGCGTTGTTCGAGCACTGGTGACATCGCAATAATCACCAGCAACAAAGGGAAAGCCAAGGTTATGTCCATGACTCTGCTTAAGAAAGTATCAAGCCGACCGCGTGAATTACCTGCAAGGATTCCAATAACAACGCCAGTAACTACTGTGATTGCTGTAGCGGTGACTGCGATAAACAAAGAGATGCGCGATCCGTATAAAAGGCGAGCCAGAATGTCACGACCGGTTAGTGGTTCAATCCCGAGTGGGTGAGCTAACGAAACTCCCCCGAACCTACCGCTTGGCAATCCGCCATCATCACTGAGCAGAGCAGAATTAAATTGATAAGGATCAATCTTTAACACGCTACAAATAAGTGGTGCGAATATGGCTATGAATGCAATGAAAAACAAAATTGCCAGACAAACTTTTGCAACCTTGTCGCGGCGTAAGCGCAGCCAGGCAATTTGGCTTAGCGTCCGGCCAACGGTCACAGTCGCTCCGCGTGGAACCTCTAGAACATCATTGTTCTTGCGTGCCATAAATATGCGCGACCTTCACTAAGCGGACTTGTTTGAATACTAGGTTAATTCTTGCGCATTACATAGGACTACCGACGAATGTGACAAGTATGTTACTTATGCCAGATTCATAAAGTTTCTTTGTTACGATGCAACCTTATTTTTGCCGACGTTCACTAGGTCGTAACTACTGCCCAAACCTTGCTGAACATAGACATTTACCAATCGGTTACCACGAAATAACACGATACGGTCCGTTGCGTAAGGCAAATAAACCGCTTTGGCCTCAATCTCAATGGCAAGTTCGGAGCTAAGCGAGGCCAAAGTTTCATACTTTGCAATAACACTGAGTTTGTCTAAAAGCGTATTTAACTTTTCATCCGATAGTTGAGCAAGATTTCTATTTGCGAAATTAGTTATGTTTCTTCCGTCAACCGCTGGACCCCAGAAGGCACTAGCCGAGAGGTACTCTGCCCCAAATTTCGTCATCATTATTCCGATATTGCGCTCTTTGATATTTTCTGGTGAGCCAATACCTAAAGTGAAATAATCTGCGAAATTGGCATAGCGCACAGGGTCAACCACAATTCCAATTCTGGCTAAACTTCGCTGGACTGATAAATATATGTTCCGCCCGACCCCGAGATCAAGATACGCCATACCGACTTCGAATCCATCCGGATAACCACATTCACTAAGTTTTTGACGAGCCTTAATGAGGTTTCCCGTATTCTCAGGGCCAACTGGGAAATTGTTCTGATTTGGAGCGTAGCCCGGTACACCACGCGGTATTAATGAGTGGGCAATACTCGAAACTGAAGTCCCGCCTCGAGCCCGCTGGAGATCCTTCTTATTCAGTGCGTAAAAAATTGCTTCTCGACAGCGAACGTTATCTAGCGGTGTGACATTCGATGAAAGTGCCAAAACATTGGTCGAGTTGCTCGGCACCAAATCCAATTGCTTGGAACGATCTGGTGAACTTAACGCCCAAGATCGACTGGCTTCACCCAATCCCGAGTTCAATTTCAGATCGATTGCGCCCCTAACCAAGGCATGATCAACTGATTCATCTGTGCCATACAAACGCCAAGTCATCGTTTGGACTTTAGGACTTCTAATGGGGTCGGTAACTTGTCGCCAGAATGGATTTCGAACGAATTCTGCTACTACTGGAGTGTCTTTAAACTGCAGTTTAAATGGGCCATTAGATGCGGGATTCGCCGCATAAGTCAATTTTTGTCGACGCATTTCGATGTCTCTTGAACGTTGAATTGGCGCAAATTGACTTGTTGCTAAAACTCGATCAAAGTCGCCACATGATCTAGTTAGTTCAAAGATGATCTTAAATTTTCCAGATGTGCTAATCGATTTAAGGTGTGGGTACTTTTTCTTGAAGGGGCCTTGATAATCAGGTGTACCATCGCTGCAATTACTGAGCAGACAAAGAATGCTGTTTGAAACAGAGGCTTGCAAAGAGCTGGTATACAACCGTTCGATTGAATAGCGCACATCGCCTGCAGTCACGATTGTGCCATCATCCCAGCGCACATCATTTCGTAGATTAAAAGTCCACACTTTGGCATCCGCAGAAATATCTGGATAACCATTGGCTAGATCTGGCACAACTTCAAGTCCGGCCTGACCTGGCGCGCCCGTGTAGGACATTACGTTGCGTGAATAAGTTCGGTGAATTACCGCACACCAAGAATCGAAACTTAGTCCAGGGTCAAGTGAGTCACAACGCTTTGATGAACCCAGTTTCAATTCTGCAGATTCATCCGCATCATTTCCAACCGGACCAAACATCGCGGCGTTTAGACCACCTTCGACATTCTTTGAAGGTGATGATCCAGAGATAATCGCCAAACCTAAAAGGCCAGCAAGAGCAACAGCGCTTACCTTGGGCGATACTCTCCGAACCATTTAATTACTCTATTTGTGTGTCTTTGCGCGGGCTCGAACGCGATCGCGGTCAGTCTTGGAAAGGTGTACCTTGCGGATACGAACCTGGGTTGGAGTTACCTCAACACATTCGTCTTCGCGACAGAATTCCAAAGCCTGTTCCAAACTCAATAGCTTGGCAGGAATCAGGCGCTCAAGTTCATCGCCAGTTGCCGAGCGCACATTCGTTAGTTTCTTTTCGCGCACGATGTTAACGTCCATGTCGTCTGCGCGCGCGTTCTCGCCGATGATCATGCCTTCATAAACATCTGTAGTCGGAGAGACAAATAAGGTCCCTCGTTCCTGAACTGCGAAACACGCATATGCCGTTACTGCACCAGAGCGATCTGAAACTAATGAGCCAGAAGGACGTGTGCGTAATTCGCCGAACCATGGCTCGTAGCGTTCAAACACATGGTGCATAAGACCAGTACCACGGGTTTCGGTTAGAAACTCGGTACGGAAACCAATCAAACCACGGGCCGGAACTAAATATTCCATGCGGACCCAACCAGTGCCGTGGTTGATCATTTGTTCCATCCGGCCCTTACGTAGACCAAGTAACTGTGTTACCACGCCAACATAATCTTCTGGCACATCGATAGTTAGGCGCTCAAGCGGCTCGTGCTTTTTGCCATCAATCTCACGCGTAACTACCTGTGGCTTTCCAACGGTGAGTTCATACTTTTCGCGACGCATAATTTCAACAAGGACAGCCAACTGCAATTCGCCACGGCCTTGAACTTCCCAAGTATCTGGACGTTCAGTATCAAGAACTCGGATCGAAACGTTACCGATTAGTTCGGCTTCAAGACGGGTCTTAAGTAGGCGCGCGGTAACTTTGCTACCAGATTCACCGGCAAGTGGGGAAGTGTTGATACCAATTGTCATCGAGATTGATGGTTCATCAACTGTGATGACCGGCAATGCCACAGGATTTTCCGGATCGGCTAATGTCTCGCCGATAGTGATGTTTTCAAATCCAGCGACAGCAATAATGTCACCAGGACCAGCAGATTCAGCCGAGACTCTTTCAAGTGCCTGAGTCATCAAAAGCTCAACGACCTTAGCTTTTTCAACAGTGCCATCAGTCTTCATCCAAGCAACTTGCTGACCCTTTTTAATTGTGCCGTTACGAACACGGCAGATGGCCAAGCGGCCAAGGTAAGGGGAGGAATCAAGGTTCGTTACGTGGGCCTGAAGCGGAGCTTCGGCATCGTAAACCGGCGCTGGAACTGTTTCAATCAGTGTGCGGAACAGCGGCTCAAGATCCAACTCTTCTGGCATTCCACCATCTGCAGTGCGAGTCATTGAAGCGCGACCTGCTTTGGCAGATGCATAGACGATTGGGAACTGAATTTGCTCTTCATCAGCATCTAGATCAAAGAATAATTCATAAGTTTCGTCAACAACTTCAGCGATACGCGAATCGGGGCGGTCAACTTTGTTAATAACAAGTACGACCGGAAGTTTCTTTTGAAGCGCTTTACGCAAAACAAATCGAGTCTGTGGCAGTGGGCCTTCACTTGCATCAACAAGCAAAATAACACCATCAACCATTTCAAGGCCGCGTTCAACTTCGCCACCAAAGTCAGCGTGGCCTGGGGTGTCAATGATGTTAAGCGTTACGCCATCAGGGGCGGCTGGGCCAACGTAACGAACCGCGGTGTTTTTGGCCAGAATCGTAATGCCCTTTTCCCGCTCAAGATCCATTGAGTCCATGACTCGATCGTTAACATCCTGATTTTCTCGGAATGCTCCAGATTGCCACAGCATGGCGTCAACAAGAGTTGTTTTGCCATGGTCTACGTGGGCGATGATTGCTACGTTACGAAGGTCACTACGGACGGCTTTTTGGGTCACTATCCCTAGTCTAGGCCCTTATTCTGTAACCAAAAACCGC